>JAXDMH010000712.1:0-15592 GCA_034666225.1 Myxococcales bacterium | reverse complement strand
GCCTTCTCGCCGCCCGACAGGATGCGACAGGTCTTGTCGATGTCGTCTCCGGAGAAACCAAAGCCGCCGGCCAGGCCGCGAAGGGCCCCCACGCTGGCCAGCGGGAAGGCTTCTTCTAATACCTCGTAGACAGTCTTGTCGGCGTCCAGCACCTCCATGGCGTGCTGGGCGAAATAGCCGAGCTTGACGCTGGGACCGACCGACACCGAGCCGCCGTCGGGCGTGGTCTCGCCGGCCACCAGCTTCAGCAGCGTCGATTTGCCGGCGCCGTTGACGCCCATGATGGCCCAGCGCTCGCGGCGGCGGATGTTCAGATCCAGGCTCTCGTAGATCACGCGGTCGCCGTACTGCTTGTCGACGTGCTCGATCTTCACCACGTCCTCGCCCGAGCGCTGGCAACCGGGGAATTCGAACTCCAGGGCCTTGCGACGCTTGGGCGGCTCGACCTTTTCAATCTTGTCGAGCTTCTTCACCCGCGACTGCACCTGGGCGGCCTTCGCCGCCTGGGCCTTGAATCGTTCGATGAACCGCATCTCCTTGGCCAGCATCGCCTGCTGGCGCTGGTAGGCGGCCTCGGCCTGCACTTCGTTCTGGGCGCGCTGGCGTTCGTAAAAGTCGTGGTTGCCCGAATAGCTGGTCAGCACGCCGCCGTCGATCTCGATGATGCGGCCGACGATGCGGTTCATGAACTCGCGATCGTGCGACGTCATCAACAGCGCGCCTTCGTATCCTTTGAGAAAGTTCTCCAGCCAGATGAGGGATTCGATGTCCAGGTGGTTCGACGGTTCGTCCAGCAGCATGGCGTCGGGACGCATCAACAGAATGCGCGCCAGAGCGACGCGCATCTTCCAGCCGCCGGACAGTTGCCCGACGTCGCCGTCCATCATCGACTGCGAGAAGCCCAGGCCGGCCAGGATCTCGCGCGCCCGCGCCTCCAGGGCGTAACCGCCCAGCTCGTCAAAACGCGCCTGCACCTCGCCGAAGCGATCGAGCAGCTTGTCCATCTCGTCGGCGCGCGCCGGATCGCCCAGCGCGGCTTCCAGTTGCTTCAGCTCGGTCGCCACTGTCGACACAGCGCCCGCGCCGTCCATCACCTCGGCCACTGCAGGCCGGCCGGACATCTCGCCCACGTCCTGACTGAAGTAACCGATGGTGACGCCGCGATCGATCGAGACCTGACCGTCGTCGGGCGATTCCTCCTTCATGATGAGGCGGAACACCGTCGACTTGCCGGCACCGTTGGGGCCCACCAGGCCGACCTTCTCGCCGCGATGAATGGCCGCCGACGCCTCGACGAACAGGATCTGCGGTCCGTGCTGCTTGCTGATCTTCTCCAGACGAATCACGACGGCTTTGTCTCCAAATTCGGCTGCACCATGGCCTCCAGCTGCGCCCAGCGCGCGTACAGGGCGTCGATCTCGGCGCGGGCCTTTTCCATTTCATCGGCCAGCGCTATCAGACGCGGGCCGTCGCTGACCACGGCGGGATCCTCACTCTCGGTCTGCAAGGCGGCCAGCTTTGCTTCCGTGGCGCCAATGCGCGCTTCCATGGTTTCCCAGTCGCGCTGGTCCTTGAAGCTGAGCTTGGGCTTGGTCTTCTTGGCCGGGCCTTCGCCGGTGGCGTTGGCGGCGGCGTCGCGGGCGCGCTTGGACGCGCGCGGCATCACCTGCGTGGCGTGCCAGGCGTCCCACTGGCCAAGCCCGACGAAGGGGGTGACCTGCCCTTCTTCACCCGGCTTGATGTGAAAGGCCAGGATCTGCGTGGCCACCTGATCCAGAAAATACCGATCGTGCGTCACCAGCAGGACGGCGCCGTCGAATGTGGTCAGGGCGTCTTCCAGCACCTGCAGCGTCGACAGGTCCAGGTCGTTGGTCGGCTCGTCCAGCACCAGGACGTCGGCGGGCAGCAGCATCAGGCGGGCGATCAGCAGGCGGCTCTGCTCGCCGCCGGACAGCCGCCCCACGGGCAGCGTCATCTGCTCTGAGCGAAACAGGAAGCGCTCCAGATAGCCAATGCGATGCTGGCGCACGCCCCGGAAGGAAACAAAATCGCCGTCGGGACAGACGGTGTCGGCCAGCGACCGCTCTGGATCCAGCGACTCGCGATTCTGTTCAAAGAAGGCCACACGCAAACCGTCAGCGCGCAGCACCGTGCCGCCCGACGGCGCTTCGTCGCCGACCAGCACGCGCAGCAGCGTCGATTTGCCGCAACCGTTGGGGCCCAGCAGACCGACACGCGCGCCCGGGCCGACGAACAGATCGACGGCCTGGAACAAGGTTCGGTCGCCGATGGTCTTGGTCACGGCGCGCGCTTCGATCAGCCGACGCGGACCCTTGCCGCGGGCCTGAAACTCCAGATCGACCCCCCTCACCTGGTTGCGCGCCGACAGCGTAGCGACCTCGTCGGCCAGGGCGCCGGCGCGCTGGATGCGCGCCTCCTGCTTGGTGGTGCGCGCGGCCGGTCCGCGCCGCAGCCACTCGGTCTCGCGGCGCAGGGTGTTGCGCAGGACGTCCTCGCGCCGTTCCTGGGCGTGCATGGCTTCCGCCTTGCGCTCGAGGTACGTGGCGTAGTCGCCCGCCACGTCCAGAAGGCCGCCGGCGTTGCGACGATCCAATTCCAGGATGCGATTGGCTACCCGCTGCAGGAACAGCCGGTCGTGCGTCACCGTCACCGTGGCAAAGCGGGCGCCGGCCAGAAATTTTTCCAGCCAGAGGATGCTCTCGACGTCCAGGTGGTTCGTGGGCTCGTCCAGCAGCAGGAGATCGGGATCGCGAACAAGCGCCTGCGCCAAGGCCACCCGCTTGCGCCAACCGCCCGACAGTTGATCGACGGGGCGATCGGCGCCCGCTGCCTCGCTGCCCAAATCCATCTTGGCCAGCAGCTCGTCCACGCGCGATTCATCATCGGCGGGGCCAAGACTCTGGTGCAGCACCTGACGAACGGTCGCGCCGCTGGGCAGGACAGGAACCTGTGGGAGAACACCCACCCGCAAGCCGGCGCGCGACGCGACCAGACCGCCGTCAGGGCCCAGGGCACCCGCCAGAATTTTCAGCAGCGTGGATTTGCCGGCGCCGTTCGGCCCGATCAGCCCCACGCGATCGCCGTCGGCCAAGGTGAAGCTGACCGATTCGAAAAGCGGTCGCGCCCCGAAGGAATGGGCGAGCTGTTGGGCGGACAAAAGAATGGCCACGGCGGCGCACGTTATACACGGAACCTCGCCGGACGCTGGATCGTCCCTTGTCGGGCCACCACCGCCTAGCTACCGCTGACGCCCAGCATCCGCCCGATGAAGAACGTCACGGCGGCCGCGGCGGCGCCGATCAGCAGCATGCGGACGCCGCCCTTCAGCGCGCCCTTGCCGGTAAAGAGGCTGGTCGCAGCGCCGACCGTGAACAGCGCGGCGCCCGTGACGATCAGGGCGCCCACCATCGCTGGCCGCCCCTTGGTCACCAGAAACGGCGACAGCGGCAGCAGCGCGCCGATGGCGAACGAAGCGGCCGACGACAACGCCGCCGCCCACGGCGAGCCCAGCTCGGCGGGATCCAGGCCCAGCTCCTCTCGGGCCAACGTGTCCAGCGCGTGCTGAGGATTGGCGATCAACCGCTTGGAGATCCGTTCGGCGTCCTGCTTGTCCAGACCGCGCGCTTCATAGATCAGGGCCAGCTCGGCCGCTTCTTCGATCGGGTATTGGGACAGCTCGTCGCGTTCGGCGCTGATCTGACGTTCGAACATCTCGCGTTGCGACCGCACCGAAACGTATTCGCCCGATGCCATCGAGAACGCGCCGGCCAGCAGACCGGCCACACCCGAGACGACGATCATCTGCGCGTTGCCGGTGGCGCCGGTCGCGCCGGCCACGCCCAGGATCAAGCTGGCGTTCGACACCAGACCGTCATTCACCCCGAAAACCGCGGCGCGCAAGCTGCCCCGCCCGCTTCCATGATGGCGCCGCCCCACTTCCTCGACGGTCTTGGGCATGACGTGGCCAGGCTGAACGTCGTCATAGACAGACATGCCGCGCACTTTCATGGCCGACAGGATGCCGCGCATGCGCTCGGGTCCCAGCTGTCGCACCAGCCCGGCCACCAGGCGCGCTCTGCGGGTCGGCTGGTAATCGGCGGGCGTCGATCCTCCCTCGTCGCGCGCCTTGTCTTCCCAGATCAGCGCCTGCGACTCTGCTTCATGGGCCAATCGCGCGAACAGCTCGCGCCGCTGCGCCGACGGCTCAGCCTCCGCCAGCACGCGGTACAAGAAGGCCGATTCCTTCTCTTGTCCCCAGCTATCGACAGCGCCCATGTTGTCTACATTACCAGAGGGTGCTGAAGAGCCACCTTCGTTCTCGGGCCCGCGATCAATCTGAAACGTCGGCGATGCCTGGTGGAAACAAATCCGCGTCGTCACGGATTTCTTGATCGCAGGGCTGCATTTATTTTCCGCTGCGCGCGCAATCCATGAGTAAGCTCTGCCTGCCGAGCCGGCCATGAGCGACGACGCCTCTCAAACAACGTCATCCGACAACGCGAGTCTCGCGACCGTGGCCGCGCAAATCTTGAACGCCATCGGTCACGCTGACAGCGGGCCCGCGACCACACGCCCACCGGCCGCCGAAAATTTCCTGCGTTGCACACGCGATCAACTGCTGGGCTTTGCCAAGAGCCTGGGCCTGGCCGGCATCAGCAAGTTGTCGAAGACCGACCTGGCCGCGCGCCTGCAGGTGGCTTTTGCAGGGTTTACGGCGAAGAGCGACGGCGTCACCAACGGCGGCCCGAAGAGAGTTGACGGCGCAGGAGCCGCGGCGGATACGCGCGCCAACGACAGCGCCGACCAGACCGGCTTTCCTCCCAAGTACGATCTCGGCCCCGACGCCGAGGAAGCCCAGATGCCCCGGCACATCCCTTGGGGGTACGGCCAGGATCGCGTGACGGCCATGGTCGTCGATCCCGATCGCCTGTTCGTTTACTGGGAGGTCACCGACGACGCGCTGGCGCGCGGCCGAAAAGAGCTGGGCAAGGGCGGCGCGGGCGCCTGGCTGAACCTGCGCGTGTACGACGTAACCGGGCGTCTGTTCGACGGCACCAACGCCCACAGCTATTTTGACCACAAGATCGAACGCGGCGATCGCCAGTGGTTCTTCGACATCAACAAGCCGACCTCCAGCGCGTGCGTCGAGGTCGGCTTGCGATCGACCGAAGGATTTTTCGTCAAGCTGGCGCGCTCGGGACGCGTCGAGTTCCCGCGCCGCGAGCCGGTCGGCGGCGGCCACACGGAATGGCTGACCGTCACCAATGCCGGCGGGGCCATGAACGGATCGGTGCCAGGAACAGTACCGGCGCCGCCCGCGCGGGCGGCGGGCTCGCCGGGTTGGGACGACAGCGCTGTGCAGGCGGCGGCGCCGCACGGCGCGGGCCAAGGGGATGACGGCGGCGGCGAAATGGAAGCTGTCCTGATTGGCGGCGCCGAGCACCAGACCGAGCGACGCTGGGAATGGCGCGAGGGCGAACACGGCGCCTGGCAGACCGAGCTGGCGGCGATCTCGTGGACGGAGCCGGTCATCCGATCGACCTGGGAAGCGGGACCCTTCACCTATCCCGTGGAATCGCCGGTGTTCACCGAAGAGCGCCAGGTCAGCGGCGGTCAGCTGAACTACCGCACCGAAAATGGCCGGGTACACATCACCTACGGCCCCTGGCAGGTGGTCATCCGCGGCCTGGGGGCGCGGGCGGAACGCCGCGTGCTGGCCACCTGGCAGGTGACGCACAGCTGGTCGACGTTGATCTCCAGCGAGACCACGCCGACGCAGTGGCAGCAGCTGGCCCCCGGTTCGTCGGAATGGCTGGCCCTGGGCGGCAGCGAGCGCCACTGGCTGATGGGCAGCGAGCTGCGCCTGGGCGGCGCCTCCGAGCTGTTTCTGCTGGGCGCCAGCGAGCTGCGCCTGCTGGGCGCCAGCGAAAAACAGTTCATCGGCGCCAGTGAATATCGATTCCGAGGCGCCAGTGAACGGGTGGCCGCCGGCGCCAGCGAGTACCTGTACCGCGGCGCCAGCGAACGGGTCCTGGGCAGCAGCGAGCAGCGATTGGCCTATCCGGTCACTCCAGGCGGCGACAACGGGGAGCAGCGTTAGGGTCATGGCCACCGGATATTTCTCACTGGTTCTGCACGCGCACCTCCCTTTCGTCCGTCACCCGGAAGATCCGACGGTGATGGAAGAACAGTGGTTGTACGAGGCCATCACCGGCACCTACTTGCCCCTGTTGCAAATGTTCGAAGGCCTGGTCGCCGATCACATTCCCTATCGGTGCACGGTCTCGCTGTCAGCGCCGCTGATGACGATGCTGACCGACGATCTGCTGAAAGAGCGTTACGCCCAATCGATAGACAAGCTGATCGAGCTGGCCGAAAAGGAGATCGAACGCACGCGCCCCGAGCCGCATTACCAGCGGCTGGCGCAGATGTACTTCGATCGCTTCCAGTCGCTGCGCCACACCTGGCGCTGCCACGACGGTGATCTGGTGCAGGCGTTCCGGCTGTTACAGGAAGCTGGGCGCATCGAGGTCATCACCTCGACGGCCACGCACGCCTTCTTCCCGCTGATGGATCGCAACTGGGCCAACATCCGCGCCCAGGTTCACGTGGCCGCCGACCTTTACGAAAAACACTTCGGCGCCCGGCCGCGCGGCATGTGGCTGGGCGAATGCGGCTATGTCCCCGGCGTCGACGAGCTACTGCGTGAGGCGGCCATTCGTTACTTCTTCGTCGACACGCACGGCATCCTGTTCGCCGATCGCAACCCGGTGTACGGCGCCTACGCGCCGCTCTATTGCCCCAGCGGTGTGGCCGCTTTCGGCCGCGACATCGAATCGTCCCAGCAAGTGTGGAGCGCCAAGGAAGGTTATCCCGGCGACAAGCAGTACCGCGATTTCTACCGGGACATCGGCTTTGATCTGCCGATGGATTACATCGGGCCGTACGTGCACCCGGAAGGTCATCGCGTCTACACCGGCATCAAGTACCACGCCATCACCCACGACAAGCTGCACGACAAGTGGGTCTACGATCCCGACGTCGCCGTTCGCCGCGCCGGCGAGCACGCCATGCACTTTCGCGTGAACCGGCAGCGGCAGGCGGAACACCTGGCCGCCCACATGGACAGGCCGCCCATGATCGTCAGCCCGTACGACGCCGAGCTTTACGGCCACTGGTGGTACGAGGGGCCGGTGTTTCTCGGATACCTTTTCCGCCAGCTGCATTTCAATCAGGACACCGTCGAGACGCTGACGCCCGGCGATTACCTGGAGCGGTACCCGACCAACCAGGTGGCCACGCCCTGCGCGTCGTCGTGGGGCGCCAAGGGGTACAACGATTACTGGCTGAACGAGACCAACGGCTGGACGTACCGCCATCTGCACGTGGCCGGCGAACGGATGGTCGAGCTGGCGCGCCGTCACCCCGCCGCCGATCCGCTGACCACCCGTGCCTTGAATCAGGCCGCGCGCGAGCTGATGCTGGCCCAGAGCAGCGACTGGACATTCATCATGAAGACGGGCACCACCGTCCCCTATGCCACGCGCCGGATCAACGAGCACATCTTGCAGTTCACCCGCCTTTACGACGACGTCAAAGCATCCAAGGTCAGCGAACCGTTCCTGTCCGATCTGGAAACGCGGGACAATCTGTTTCCCCACATGGATTACCGCATCTACGCGAGCTAGTTCGAGGTCTGGGATTGGCATTGGACGCCGCTGAACGCGGTGGAGATCGCCCGGCGGCTCCGCCCCTCAAGGTTTTGTTCGTCGCCTCGGAGTGCGCGCCGTTCGCCAAGACCGGTGGGCTGGCCGACGTGGTGGGGGCGTTGCCGCGGGCGCTGGCGGCGCTGGGGATCGACGTCCGGGTGATCATGCCCCTTTACGCCGGCATGCCCTGGAATGAGTTCGAGGTTCTCGACGGCGCGCTGGCGGTCCCCATGTGGTGGGGCACGGCCCACGCCCGCGTGCGCACCGGACACCTGCCGCATAGCCGGGTGCCGCTGTATTGCCTGGAGTATCACCGCTACTTCGATCGTCCTTATCTGTATGGCCCGCCCGCCGAAGGGTACCCGGACAACCTGGAGCGGTTCACCTTCCTGTCGCGAGGAGCGCTGGAGACGTGCAAGGCGCTGGGCTGGATCCCCGACGTCATTCACGCCAACGACTGGCAGACAGCGCTGGTCCCGGTTTATCTGAACACCGTCGAATGGGCGCAACCGCTGCACGGAACGGCCAGCATCTATTCGATCCACAACCTGGCCTACCAGGGCATCCTCGACGGCGGAGCGCTGTTCATCACCGGCCTCGGGCGCGAGCATTACAACCCGGGCGAGTTCGAACATTTCGGCGCCATGAACCTGACCAAGGCCGCCCTTCACCACAGCACGCTGATCAGCACGGTCAGCCCAACGTACGCGCGTGAGATCCAGACCGGCGACTATGGGTGCGGCCTGGACGGCGTCTTGTCGCAACGAGCGCAAGACCTGCGCGGGATCCTGAACGGCATCGACGTCGACGAATGGAACCCGGCCACCGACAAGCACCTGCCGACGCGGTTCGACGCTAGACGCCTGGCGGGCAAGGCCAAGTGCAAAGCGGCCCTGCAAAAAGAGGCGGGGCTGCCCGTGCGCCCCGACGTTCCCGTGCTGGGCCTGGTCGGCCGCCTGACCACGCAGAAAGGCGTCGACGTCCTGGCCCACGCCCTGGATCGCATCTTGAGCTGGGACGTGCAGATGATCCTCCTCGGGACCGGCGATCCCGACGCCGAGCGGTTCTTCGCCCAGGCCAGCGGTATGCGCGGCGATCGCTTTCGGGCGTGGCTGCAGTTCGACAACGGACGCGCCCACCGCATCGAAGCGGGCGCCGATTTTTTTCTGATGCCGTCGCGGTTCGAACCGTGCGGGCTGAACCAGATGTACAGCCTGCGCTATGGCACGCTGCCCATCGTGCGGGCCACGGGCGGCCTCATCGACACCGTCAGCAACTACAACGAAGCGACCGGCGACGGCACCGGCTTTGTGCTGAACGACCTGCGTCCCGACAGTCTGGCCGACACCATCGGCTGGGCGGTCTCCACGTTTTTTCAGCGCCCCAAGCACATCAAGGCCATGCGGCTGCGGGCCATGGCCCAGGATCATTCCTGGCAGCGCGCCGCCCTGGAGTATCAGCAGCTGTACCGGGACGCCTATCAGCGTCGCCGCGGGCACGCCTTCGGTGAATCAAAGATGTCGCTCACCAGCGCCGCCTGATCCGTCGCAGTATTTTTGATCAGTATTGCTGGTGACGGGCGCGCGGCATGGCAATATGCCCGCCCATGGCGCCGATGGTTTACCACTATCCAAAATGCAGCACCTGCCGACAGGCGTTGAAGTGGCTGGACGAGCACGAGGTGGCGTACGAGAAGACTGACCTGGTGGCCAATCCACCGTCGGTGGCGACGCTGCGCGATCTGCATCAGCGCTCGGGCGTGTCCATCACCAAGATGTTCAACACCTCTGGCGAGAGCTACCGGCTGGGCGACTTCAAAGAGAAGCTCAAGAGCATGTCGCAAGCCGAGGCGCTGGCCGCCCTGTCCAAGGACGGCAAGCTGATCAAACGCCCCATCCTGGACACCGGACGCTCCGTCGTGTTCGGCTTTGACGAAAAGGCTTACGCCGCTTCGTCGCGAAAAAAACTCTAAGACGTGGAAGGGGCCTGAGGGCCCCTCCCACGAACCCTCCCCACGCGACGAGAGCCGGAGGCGGATCCTGTCTGGCTGACGCTGTCTCCGGCGGGCAGAGCCCGCCTGCGATCCGATCCTGACGTGGCCTCACAGCTCGAGAACGAAGCCCCGATAAGGATCGCCGACCCCGGCCAGCAGATCACCGCCGACGGCCAGCGTGTGGCCGGCTGAGCGAGCGATGCCGTGGATAAAGAGATCGCCCACCTCTTTGGGCGTGGCGATCGCGGTGAGCTTTCCGCCGGCGATCCGGGCGGCGTAGCCGAAGGCACCGCCCACGATGACGTCGTCACCGGCGCAGCTGACACCGTTCAGGGGCTGAGCGCCCTCGGCGGACACGCTGGTCCATCCGTTGCCGTCGAACGACCGCACCTCGCCGGCGCCCGTGCCGCCCACCACCCAGACGTTCTGCCGATCGCAGCCGTGCACGGTGAAAAAGCGTTCGGCGCCCGTCACCCGCCCGTCGCGCGAAAGTGTGCTGCCGTCCCAGTGCAAGACCACGCCGCCGTCGCCGACGATCCAGACGTCAGAAGGGTCGGCGCCCCACACCTTGAAGTAGGTGGTCTCGGCGGGAACGTCGGCCGGCGAATCGACCGCCACCCACTGACCGCCGGTCAGGTGACGAATGATCCGTTTGGCGCCGGCGTTGGAAAAGGAACCGCCCACCGTCCACAGCTCGTCGCCGCTGGGACCCCAGATCCCGAACAGCGTCGCGGTCGCCGGCACGCCCGCATCGACGACTGTCAGCGATGCACCGTCAAAGCGATGCACCTCGCCCGATTCGCCGGCCAGGTACATCTCGGTCGGGGACAGGCCGTTCACCCACCAGAACGCATGCGCGCCAGGCGTGGGGATGGTCGTCATGCTTCGTCCATCCCAGCGCAGAAGCAGACCCTCCCCGCCGGCGATCTGACCACCCACGATGATGGCGTTGCCGTCGGCAGTGTAGGCAGCGGACAGCAGAATTCCAGGCTGCTCGGTCACCAGCGCGTGAAAGGCGGCAGGAGGTTCGGCGGCAGGGCTTTCGCCGCAGCCACCAAGCGCCAGGGCGGCAACCAGAAATGGGAATCCCACCGCCACCGCCCCCGCCACCGGTCTCCACTCTTTCGTTAATTTCATTGGTCCCCCTTCAGTTTCCTGAGGCGGAGAGATCCGTTCGCCCTGGCCTGGTCGCGGGTGATCCCCTTGAGTGGTCATGAAAACATGGGCCTCGGCGACGGCAGAAGGGAGCTTGGAGGGTGGCACATCACTTGCGTTCCGGAGTGAAGCAATCGAGGATCCATCGCTCACCCGGAGGTGCATCGTGGCGCAGGGAAGTCATGCTCGGAAGGTCCTTTTCGCGGCAGGATTGGCCGGCGCCTTCGCGGCGGTGACCGGGGCAGCGACCCCGCAGGCGCGCGCCTGCGGATGCTTCACCCCGCCCGATCCCTCGGTCCCGGTCATCCAGGCCGGGGAACGGATCGCCTTCGCCATGAAGGACGGGACGGTCACCGCGCACATCCAGATCCAGTACCAAGGATCCGCCTCCGAGTTCGGATGGCTGTTGCCCCTGCCGTCGATCCCCACCATGGAGCTGGGCACCGACGAGCTGTTCAACCAGCTGACCACCACGACGCAGCCGAAATACCGCCTGGTGCGCAAGTACGAAGGCAACTGTGGCTTCGGATTGGGCCGGGGCACGGCCGGCGGGCCCGTGCCCCAGAGCGCCGCTCCCGGCGGGTCCGCCGCGGACGCCAGCAACAATTCGGTGCTGGTCATCCAGGCCTCCATCGGCCCGTATGACTACGCGGTTCTCAAAGCGGACAGCAAGGAGCCAATGCTGACCTGGCTGGCCGACAATCATTACTTCGTTCCCGCCGGCACCGACGAGACCGTGGGCGCGTACATTCGCCCGGGCGCGTTCTTTCTGGCGCTGAAGCTTCAATCGGGACAGTCGACCGGCGACCTGCAACCGGTTGTCGTCAAATACGAGTCCGACCTGCCCATGATCCCCATTGTGCTGACGTCGGTGGCCGCGCAGCCGCACATGGGCATTCAGGTCTGGATGCTCGGCGCCAGCCGCGCCATCCCGCGCAACTACTTTCACACGATCATCAACGATCTGCAGATCGACTGGTGGACGGCGGGCGCCAACTATAACGACGTCGTCATCAACGCGGTCGGCGAGGCAACCGGGAAGCACTCCTACGTCACCGAATACGCCGGCAGCAGCCAGATCATGAAGCAGGTGCTGAACCCGCCGGGCCGTTTCGGCGATCTGGCCGAGCTGGCGGCGCAGACCGACGCCATCTCCTTCACCGAGTACATGTGGGCGCACAACTTCCCGCGCACCAGTCAGGTGTTCTCGATCCTGGGCCGCGCCGTCCCTTATCCGCCGGCGCTGGAGAAGATGGGCATTCCGCCTTCGGCCTTCTATCAGCAGCTCCGCTATATGCTGGGACAGTTCATGACCATGAACCCGCAGGCCTTTGTCGGGTGGCCGGGCATCACGTACATGCCTGACCAGCTGGTGAAGGACCTCACCGATCGGGTGGTCAAGCCAACCCTGGAAGCGGGCGCGATGTTCGACGACAACAGTTACCTGACCCGGCTTTACACCACGCTGTCGCCTGAAGACATGACGCTGGATCCGGTGTTCAGCTTCAATCCCGACCTTCCCGACGTGGGCAACGTGCACGAGGCGACGCTGACCTATTACTGCGGCATGCAACAGCAGAATGACCCCAGCACCACGCCCGCCCGCCTGGTCACGGAGCAGGGATGGAGCCGTGAATTCCCGAATGGCACCGGCGTGCAGAATCCGCCGCAGATCACCGGCGCGGCGTATTCGCGCCAGATCCAGATCCTGCTCGAGGCCGGAGACCCGAAGATCGTGACCGATCATCCGCCGTCGAATGGCTGCGCCTGCGCCGTGAACGCCGGAGACGGGTACCGTGGGGCGGCCGTGTTGCTGGCGCTGCTGGGCGCTGTGCTGGCCTTGCGACCGAGGCGCCGCCGCTGACCATGCGCTGGGCGCGGTCTCGGCCGCTGGCCGTCACTGGAGTCATCGACGTCATTGTCGCCTTGGCCATGACGGTCGTGATGGCTGGCGTTGTTGCCGGCTGCGGCGGGCAGACCACACCCGAGGGACCGACCTCGCTGCTGGTCGGTGGAACAGAAGCCAGCGGTGACGGGTTCACGCCCCTGACCGGCGACGTCACGCTGGTGCCCGGCGCGCAGGGTGGTTTCCACGTCTGGCTGAAGTATCGCGTGACCGGGATGCCCGCCGGTCCCATGCGCGTGCGGCATTCGGCCACGCGCGCGGAGGATGGCCGTCCCGTGCTGGTCGGGCAGTCACGCCCGGTCGATATCGGCGCGCCCGGTCCAGACGGCGCCTGGGAAGCACCGAAGGCGGCCCCTGCCTTCATGTGCCCGGCGCCGGTCGGGACGCCCATTGACGGAACGCGCATCAAGTTTCGCGTCGACCTGCTGGACGCGAACGACCACCCGGTCCTCTCGGGTGACGCAGAGGCGACGCCTCACTGCCCCGACGGGGATCAGGCGACGTTCTGCGCCCACATCTGCAGCGGCTGAAAAAAAGACCGGCGGCGCTTCAGCGGCTGCGGCCGTCGACCGGCGTGACGTCGACCTTGCCGAGATCGACGTCGTCCAGACAACGCACGTTCACGCTGGCCATCACCTTGCCGTCGCGGGCCGCTCCCCGGGCGAACGATTGAATGCCGCACGTGCGGCAAAACAGGTGATGGATGTTCTTCGTGTTGAACTGGTAGTCCGTCAGGTTGTCCTCACCTTGCAGCAGGCGAAAGGCATCGGCGGCCACGAAGGTCAGCAGGTGAGCCTTCTTGGAACAGATCGAACAGTTACAGCTGATCACGCGGCCAAGGTCAGTGGTGACCTCGTATCGAACCTTCCCGCAATGACAGCCCCCCTGATAAGTTTTTGCTTCGGGCATGGCCAGATGGTGGCCAGGTCGGCGCCACGAATCAAGAGCCGACGGCGTCGACGACGTCTTTCATGCCGCCATCACTGACGTCGCCCTGGCCGCCGTCGCCACCATCGGTTGCGGCTGCGTCGGCGCCGGCGTCGTCGGCAACCGCCGCGTCGTCGTCCGCTCGTGGCGAGGTGAGCAGGCGCTGGCGCATGAAATCCTTGTCGGCGACCTTGTCCCAGCCCAGCGTCGAGGTCGACACGGTGGTCACTGTCTTTGAACCGATCAGGCGACCGAAGCGGCCGTCGACGGGGATGTTGCTCATGTCGGCGTTGACGAACGTCGTGATCAGCTGGTTGGGATCGAAGCCAATCGCGTAGAAACGCCCCCGCTCGAAGGGAACGGCCAGCGTACCGCTGGACGCCCATCCCTCACAGTTTGGCACGTCGACCTGAACGTCGGAGACCTTCTGGAAATCCTTGTCCTTGGCCGGCGCCTCAAAGACCGAGATGGTCACGCGGCTGCCAGCCAGGTTGGCGCGGACATAGATGTCAACCCGCTCCAGCAGGTGGGCTGCCGTCACCTCGTAGACGTTGACGCGGCCCATGGCGGACGGCATGGCGACGGCCTTGGCGTTGGGACCAAAGTCGTCGGCGGCGGCCATATCGGAAGCGGCCTCCGGCTCTGGGCACATCGGCAGCGGCAGGTCATTTGTTCCATCGCCCAGCCCGTCGGCGTGACCGTCGGCGCTTGTCGAGCCACTGCCTTTGCAGCCGGTCAGTGGCGACAGCGCGGTCAGCATCGTCAACACCGCCAGCGTCTGTCGGACGACGAAGGTGTGGTGGGCGACGTTGTGCCTGCGGACGTTGTGCCTGAGTTCGATCATGAGTTCCCGGCGCCTCGCCATCCTTCGGCAGAAGAACAATCGAAATTGAGAAAACCGGCTGCCGGCGCCCATTGCGGTTGACCACCTGGCGAGATCCGGCAACGTTTTGTTTACGAAATGCCATTGCTGGGGGTGCAACGAGGCTGCGACACTGTCCGTCGGTCGTCCGCGTCTTGGTTGACGTCTCGTTTGCGATCTTGTTTGCGATTTTGGGGTGGCGGCAAAGGTCTATCTTCTTCTCGGACTCTGAAGGTCCTGACCGGTTCTGGCTGTATACTTGATGACCAGGGCCTACCGTCGTTGTTGGGGAGTCGGGGCTGGTTCACCGGTTTTCTAGGCTGTTTTCGTTCTCGCTCCCCCGGAGGATTCATATGTTGAACACGCGTGGCTTGTTGACCTCGTTGGCCCTCGCTCCCCTGTTGATGCTGGCCTGTCAGACCAGCGATTCGGGAAACAACGGCAACAGCGGATCAGGCGGGCACACGTCGGGTTCGGGGGGCGCCCCGGGCAGCGGCGGCAGCGGCAGCGGTGGCAGCACCAACAACGGCAGCGGCGGCAGCAGTTCGGGCAGCGGTGGGACGCCGATGCCGGGGAGCGGCGGAAGCGCCGGCAAGGACGCAGGCACCGACCTGGCTTCCGGCAGCGGCGGCATGGTGGGCTCGGGCGGCGCCAAGGGCTCGGGCGGGGCCGTGGGCTCGGGCGGCACCTCCGGGAATGCCCGCTGCAACGCCGCCGGCTTGAACTGGAAGAGCGGATCGAAGACCAACTTCCAGTCCTATCCCGATCCGGGCAGCGTGGAATGCATTCAGTTCAGCGGCTGTGATTACGTCGGCCAGTTCGCCGCCTGCAACAAGATGGAGCCCAAGTCCTGGGTCATGTCGCACAACATCGTGGCGGTCTTTCCGCAGGGCAATTTGTTTCTGCACGACCTCTGTCTGAAGTCGGGCTCCAAGACCATCGTGGTCACCGCTCTTGACACCTGCGCCGACTCGGACTGCAGTGGCTGCTGCACCGAGAACAAAGGCAACGCCGACCTG
>JAXDMH010000711.1:0-3745 GCA_034666225.1 Myxococcales bacterium | reverse complement strand
GTTCGATCGCCGGCGGCGCCACCACACCCGGTCGCGCAGGCGGCGACGCACGCAGCGACCACGACGGCGGTCAGGCTCCTCATGACTCGCACGCCGTCAGGGAATGATGAGGGGCGGGACGACCGGCCGGCTGTCGTCTTGAATGCAGGCGGCCAGGTCAAAGAACAGGAACGCCAGCACCTGCTCGCCCTGGGTCAGGCCGCCGCCACAGAGTAGATCGAAATCAATCTTGAAGCCGGCCGGGAGACCGACCGGCTGCGTGGGAGCGATGTGGGCGTCCATGTGAACAGCGCGGCCGCACTGCTGCGCGGCGGGGACGCCGACGGGCGTGTTGACGCTGAAAACGCGCGGGCCGGCGGTTGACGCCGTGGCCGGCATCGCCGTGGCCCAGACCTGAATCGGCGGCGCCGTCACCGAGACAACATTGTCGAACACCTGGTTCGCATTGATCTGGCCGTAGGTCGCTGTCGGGTCGACGAACTTCATCCAGTCGGCGAGGGCCTTGCCTTTGGGGAAGGTGGTGTCGACCAGCATCGGTTTGCCCCCGTCTCTGTCATCGTTGTCGCCGGGCGGAGGCCGCAGCGAGATCGCGCCGGTCAACTTGGGGTCGGTCAGGCCCCGGTACCAGATATACATAAAGTCGGTGCCGAAAATGCGGCCGCCCTTGGCCAGATAGTTGTTCATGGCGGCGTAGGCCAGCGGTCCCTTGTTGCTGGTGACCTCCCTGCATTCGCATGACAGCAATGCCATGTCGTACTTGGACAGCTCGGCCTCGCTGCGCCAAAGCGTGGTGGCGTCGGTCGCGCCGGTGGGGGGTTGATCATAGCCGCGGGTCGCGTCCACATCGCCTTTGAAATACGTAACGGCGCGGTTCTGTCCCGCGATGCCGAGCTCCGTCATGTCGACGCCGACCTGCGGCAGCAGGCAGCCCAGGAAATCGCAGTCGCCGGTCGTCACCGCGATGCGGGGCATGTCGCCTTCCTGGCGGTTGCGCGGCAAACGGCTGAGGTTGGCGTCGGTGATCGGGTTGTCCTGGCAAGCGACGACGTTGCCCAGCGTGACCTTGCGCCGCCATTTGCCGACCTGAAACACCATCGGGATGTCCTTGCCGGCGGGGACGTTCGTGATGCGGAACTGGCCGTGCTCGTCGCTGATGGCGGACGCCACGGCGCGAGTTGGGGCGCCACCGCCGCAGCGATCGCAGCTGACGCCTTCCGTGAACGCCGTCAGCGGCGCGTTCGGCACGTAGACCATCACGTTGTAAAGCGGGAGCTTTCCGTTGGGCGCGTAGGTGGTGCCGCTGACGGTGGTGGTGGTGCCCGCGGGGCAGCTGACCTGCTGGCATTGCAGGTTCACGCACGGACCCTTCGCCGTCGTTACGTCGGGGCCCGTGCCGCCCACGTCGACGCCGATGTCGGCCACCTCGGGCGCCGCGGGCACGTCGGCCGCGCTGCCATCGGTGCCGGCTGTCCCGCCGCCGCCGTTGCTGACGCGCGCACAACCGAGCGCCAGGCAAAGCAAGGCCGCCGTCGGTGAAGGCGGCGGCCACCGGACGGCCCGTGGCGTGGATCGGGAATCGCCCTTGGACGTCGACGTTGGTTCTGACATGTCCACCATCCGTGGCCGGAGGACACGTCGCCTTACAACATATTCTCCGGTCCAGTCGGTGGGGGCGCGGGGCGTCGGCGCTCGCTAGTGGACGAACGCCGGGCGCGCAATCGGCTGGGGCAGAATCCCTAACGCGTGCAGGTGGGGCAGGACCCATCTTGGGATGGCGCTCACCACGGCGTCGCAGCTCACCTCGGGGGCGATCATGCCCAATGTCTCGGCGTCGCGATCGCTGGGCCGCTGCCCACGGGCGTTGCCGTTGGCAGCGCGGGGGAGGGGGCCGCCCAGGCGGCGTTCGACGGCTTCCATCTTGGCAACGCAGTCGGGCCACAGGGCCTGGCGGTCGGCGTTGGTCCAGTCGCGGATGACCCAGCCGCCGGCCTTGGCCCCGAAGGCGCCGTGGCGGGCTTCGTCGCGCAAGAGTTCCGAAAATCCCCAGGCCACCAGTGGCTCGCGGGCTACTGACCGGGCGGCGGCGAAGCCGGCTGCCGCCAGCGGTTCGGCGACGGTGAACCCGGTGATGAGGGCCCGCGCACAGCGGGCGTCAATGGCCTCGCCGCGGCCCAGCGTCGAGCGGGTGGTCTCGGGGGCCGGGGTGCGGGGGGCGACGCCCAGCGAGTCGAGGACCCGGACGCAGACCTCGACGTGACGGACGTTGTCTTCGATCACGCGCGCCGCCAGGGCCAGGATCGCCGCCGGCGCGCCCAGGCGAGCCAGGTCGGTGGTCACCAGGGATGCCGAGATAACCGCGTCTTGCTCGTCGACGTACAGCTGCTGCCAGCGGCCGGCCACCCGGGACAGAAGCGGCGCCGGGTAGCGCGAGGGATCAAAGACGGGGGTAAACAATCGTTGCCGTCGCGGGATGGGAGCCGGCCGGGTGCTGCGCATCATTGTAAACGCAGAAGTAGGCAAGGCGCGTGCCCCCGGCCCGGGCGTGAGTTTCCGGGCTCCCGCCCACAAAACAGCGCAAAAATCAGGGGCCGCCACGACAAGAATGTCACCTCTCTTCGCGCAGCCGGCGCAGCTCGTCGGCGGCCTCGCTGGCGGAGGGGTCAAGGGCCAGGATTTTTTCCAGCTCCTTGATCGCCAGATCAGGTTGCGCCGTCTGTTCGTAAAGCTGGGCCAGGTACTGCATGGCGGGACGATTCTTGGCGTCGATCTGCAGGGCGCGGCGCAGCTCGGCCAGGGCGGCGCGGCCGGCACGGGCGTCGGCGGGCGCCTCGCGAAACAGCGCCCAGCCCAGGGCAGCGCGAAAATTCGCTTCGCCGGGCGCCAGCCGCGCCGCCTGCCGAAAGGCCTCCACGGCTTCGTGGTGGCGCCGCGCCCGCAGGTGTTCCAGGCCGGCGTCATAGATGGCTCGCACCGCGGCCGGCGGCAACGAATCACCGGTCGAGAAACTACCCGAGATGGCGCCGCTCACGGAGCTGTCGCTGCTCTTGCGCCGCGGCGACGGCGGTCGTGCCTCGGCGGCGTTCTCCTCGTTCTTTTCGGTCTTGGCGCCATGGGCGTGGGCGCGTCGTCCGGCCGGATCGCGCAGGACGCGGTGGGCCTGGCCCAGACGCTCGAAGATCTCCCGGGCGATGCGCCGCTCGTCCTCGCTGGCGTTGCGGTAACGGTCGGCATGAAACCGCCGGGCCAAGGTTTCATAGGCGCGGTCGACCTCGGCCAGCGACGCGTCCGGTTCCACGCCCAGCGCCCAGAACGGACTTTGCGTCCGCAGGGCCATGGCCACCAGCGACAGCTGCACCCCTTCATAGGGTCCGCTGCCGCTGCCTTGCGACCTTGATTCGCTGGCCGTCGTGCTGGGGGGCGGGGTGGGCGGCGCCGCTGATCGCCGCCGCGCCGGCCCTTCCACGGCTTCGATCATCCCCGATTCGCACAGCGCCACCAGTAACAGGCGCGCCTTGTCGCGGGCGATGCCGGCGCCGGCAAAGATGGCTGGCAGCCGCGTGGTGCCGTTGATCGACCGGATGAAGGCCAGCTCGACCGGATCGGAGGTCATCTCTTGCAGGCGCAGAACCGGGTCGTGGCTCAGGCGCAAGGGGAGGTTTCCCAGGTTGGCCAGCACGGCATCCTGCCTGGCGCTGTCATAGTGGCGACGGATGCCTTCCAGGATCAGCGCCGCTGGCGGGCGATC
>JAXDMH010000710.1:0-8398 GCA_034666225.1 Myxococcales bacterium | reverse complement strand
CCCACAATCCCCTCGCCCCGCGCAAGCGGGGAGAGGGCGAAGGGTGAGGGGTCCCGTCGGTGCGAGCCCTCTTCCCGACCGACGAGCGGCGGCCAACCTTTCAAAATCCCTGCGACGAGGTACTAGTATCCCATCAAACATCCCAGGGGAGGGCCGCGTCATGACCATCGTCGATCGCGTCAAGAGTATCTGTCTCCGACCCAAGACCGAATGGGACGTCATCGCGCAGGAACCGGCGTCGGCCGGCGGTCTGATCGGCGGCTATGTCGCGCCGCTGGCCGCCATCGGGGCGGTGGCCGGTTTGATTGGCCGTTCGTTGATCGGCGTGACGCTGCCGTTTGCCGGCACGTTTCGAGTGCCGCTGATGGCGGGCATCGTCACGGCGATCTTCACCTTCGTGATGGCCATCGTCGGCGTCTTCGTCCTTTCCCTGATCATCAACGCGCTGGCCCCCAGCTTCGGCGGCGAAAAGAACAGCACGCAGGCGCTGAAGTTGGCGGTCTATTCCTACACGCCGGCCTGGGTTGCGGGCGTTCTGCAGATCCTGCCCACGCTGGGCATCCTCATCATGCTGGCGTCGCTTTACGGCCTGTACCTGCTGTACCTGGGCCTTCCGCGTTTGATGAAGTCCCCGCCCGAAAAGGCCGTCGGTTACACCGCCGTGGTCGTGGTGTGCGCCATCGTGCTGGGAATCATCATCAGCGCCGCGGGGGCGGCCATCGCCGGCGCGGGGATGTTCGGGGCCGGTGCTCTGGGCAGCGCGATGCACTCCAGCCGGCGCTCTTCGGAGGTGCAATTCGACAAGGACAGCGTCCTCGGCAAGCTGCAGGACATGGGAAAGAAGATGGAGGCGAGCAACCAGAAGATGGAGGCCGCCAAGAAGAGCGGCGATCAGAACGCCCAGGTGGCAGCGGGCATGGAGGTTCTGGGCACGTTGCTGGGCGGCGGCAAGCACGTCGATCCGATCGGCATCGACCAATTGAAACCGTTCGTGCCCGAGACGTTCGCCGGACTGCCCAAGAAGAGCAGCAGCGCCGAGAAGAACGGCATCGCCGCCCTCAGCGTCTCGAAGGCCGAGGCGCGATACAGCGACGGCGCGCAGAAAGACGTGACGCTGGCGATCTCGGACACCGGCGGCGCCAGCGGCCTGCTGGGACTGGCGGGATGGGCCGGTCTACAAGGCGAGAGGGAAGACGACAACGGTTCCGAACGCACCCAGAAGGTGGACGGCCGCCTGGTTCACGAAAAGGTTTCCAAGACCGGCGGCGCCAACGAATTCGGCGTGGTCATGGGCGACCGTTTCGTCGTCAGCGCCACCGGCCGCGGCGTCAGCATCGGCGATCTCAAATCGGCGGTCGCCAGCCTCGATCTCGGCAAGCTGGAGTCTATGAAGGACGTCGGCGTCACAAAATAGGCGTGCGAGCGTTCCCGTGGCCCTGACCGAAGCGGACTCACGGCGAAGGAGTGACCCAGATGCCTGCGTTCGGGCCAGGGTCGCACGACCAGGCGTAGACGATGTCCCTGTTCGGTGTGACCTGCGGTTTCAGCCCTGCCTGGGTTACGAGGATCATCTTTTCGGTTGGGCGTTGAAGGTCGATCACCTCGATGTCGGCCTTGCCGATTGATGTTTGAAAGTCGTAGTTCATGAGATTGGTGTTGGTGAGGATTTTCGACCCGGCCAGCGGCGACATATCGCCCGCCGTTGCTTCGACCTTCACGGGGGAGCCGCCGGCTACGGAGACCGCATAGAGGGTGGAGGCGAAGGGAACCTGTTTTGCTGCCGAATGAAAGAGCGCGAAGAGGGAGTCGGTCGTGAACCCGGCGGGGACAACGTCGGGTTGCAAGTCCGTCATCGGCCCCGGGACTGCCAATGACGTCAGGTATAGATGGCCCACGCCGGTCACCATATTCGTGTCGTCGGAAACGAATATCCACTTCAGGTCCAGAGAATGGCGCTCGAGGGTATCGAAGAGGTACCCGCTTGAACTTGAAATCAGAATCGTCTTGTTGGTCGTCGCCGGCGTATAGCGAACAATGTCGCCTTCGGTCGTCGTGTAGAGAACGTCGCCGTTCTCAAGAAAACGGGCGAACATCAGCATGCCCTTCGTGTCCACGTCGACGGGTGCACCGCCAGCGATCGGGTACAGGGAGAGCGCCCCGGAGCTGCGTCCGATCACGTACTGACCCGCCGGGTCGATCGAGCGGAAACGGGTGTTCTTGCCGAGGTTGGGACTGGCTGCCGGGATGATCGTGGGGGCGAAAATCGGCCCGCTGAAGGTGGCGAAGAAGAACTCGCCGAAGCTGTCGCCGGAATTCCCGACGCAATAGCTGGCCAGAAGGTTCGATTGGACGAACTGCATGTTCGCACCGCAGGAACCGACGTTCGCCACGGTCGTCTGTTTCGTGCCGTCGGCAGTGGAGACGGTGATCATTCCCGTCTGGCCTGTCATGCTGAAGTACGCAACCAGCGAGCCGTCGTCGGTCATTTCGGAATCGAACGACCAGGCGTTGTCCGCGATCGGGTGCATCCCGCCGGCTTCCGTCCAGGCCGACAAGCGTCCCGTTGTGCCCCCGTATGGAGTGAGCAGCGCCCCTTTCTGTTGCGGAAAAATGATGGTGTCCTTTGCTGGCCCCAGCACCACGGGCGTGCCGCCCGCAATGGGGGCGGCGTAAATCAGCTGCTCTTTTTTATCGATGTACAGAACGTAGTTGCCATCGCCCGTCATGCCTGCCAGGACGAGGGGCGCCGAGGACGCAACGATTTGCCTTCCCGACGGCGGGACGGCGCCGCAAGCGGTTCCGCCGCCGCCGTCCGCGCCGCCCGACGCTGCGATTCCACCGCCGCCATCCGCGCCGCCCGCGCCGCCCGGCGCTGCGGTTCCGCCACCTCCGTCCGCCCCGCCAGGCGAGGCCCCAGCAGCACCGCCGCTCCCGCCACTCACGCCCTTCGAAGAGCCGCGACAACCCAGAAGACTGGTGGCCAGCGCCAAGAGCCAGATCGCGGCAAAACGTTGAGCAGAGTTCGAAACCCTGGCGGCATTCTTCATGAGACCTCTGAACTACCACATGCCGGAATCAGCAATATCACGATGATCAGAACACGATCGTTCGGTAGCGGCGTACAATCTTCGCACCGGCGCGAATTCAGCGCGCCCGAGCGGCTCAGCCCCGGCCACTCAGGCGATCACCGGCAGCCTCCAGCAATTGCATGAGTGCTTCCTTGACGGAACGAACGCGGGTGTTGTTGCGGGCGTCGGGGTTGGTGACGACCCAAACGTCCCAAAGGTTGATGACCTCGCTGGCCTGGATCAAGTTCGGTTGGCTGTCCCCTGCCAGGCAAGCGCAGAACCCCAGGCCCAGCCCGGCCGCCACGGCGGCGAGATTGGAGGTGAAGGGGAATACTGTGAGAGGAACCTCCGCGGGCTGGTCGAGTTGCGCGTTCCACGCGACATGCTCGGGGTGGGCGGAGCCCACGATGTGGTGACCAGCCAAGCTGCGGACAGGCCGTTCGGGCAGACCGTGTTTGTCGATATAAGACTGCGTTGCGTACAGTGCGTAGCCAAACTGTGCGGCCTTGCGGATGAGCAGAGAGGGCTCCCCCGGGGGCTTGCCGGGCGGGTGCACCCGAATGGCAATGTCCGCTTCGCGGCGTGGCATGTCGACGCTGCCGACCGCTGAAAAGACCTCGAACTGAACTTGTGGGAAGCGCTGCATGAGGCCGCGGAGCTCAGGCACCAGAAAGAGATCGGTCATCAAGGGTGTGGTGGCGATGCGAACGGGCCCAGTCGGTGAATTCGAGACGGCGTGAGCGGCGTCCACGATCTCGGTGGCAACAACCTCCATTCGCTCCGCCATCGGAGCAATGGAGCGCCCGACGTCCGTCTCCAACAGTCCGTCAGGCGTGCGCTCGAACAGAGTGGCTCCCAGCGCGATCTCCAGCGCCGCCAGTCGACGGCTCACGGTGGTGTGATCGACCTTCAACGCGCGGGCTGCGCCCTTGATCGAGCCCGCGGCACGAACGGCCAAGAAGTACTGAACGTCGTCGCGGTTCATCGCGACCACGGCCCAAGCGCGGTGCAGCGAGGGGGGGAATCTGCACCTCGGAGTTGCGCATTCCCCGCCTCCTCAGCGGCGATCGCTCCGGGCATGGTGCCAAAACGAGGCGCCGAACAACCGGTGCCGCCCACAAAGGAGAACGACATGAACTCGATCGTCATCACCGCTCCCATCCTACCCGGCAAGCTGGACACCTGGAACCGCTTCATCTCCGCCACGCTCGTGGAGCGCCGCCAGGAATACGAGAAGGCCATCGTCGAAGGTGGATTGACGCGTCTACGGGTCTGGCATCAGCACGGTCCCAACGCAGCGGATCTGGCCGTCGTGCTGTACGAGGGACCGGCGCCCGAGAAGTTCTTGCATCGCATCGCGACCTCGGACGACGACTTTTCGATCTGGTTCCGCGAAGGCCTGGCGCAGTGCCATGGCATGGACCTCTCGCTGCCGCCACCGCCGGCGCCCAGGCAAGTCATCGACGTGACCCCGGGCCAGTAGAGACCAGCGCTAACTATGGAACGACCATCCGCGCCACGCCCCCCGAGAACATCGATGCGTACAGGACGTGGTGCGTGTCGTCGTAGGCGAGGAACGGGATGCCGCCGTCGCTGCCCATCATGATCTGCGGCGGCGTCGGGAGGTCGCTCCACTTCTGGTCATCGTCGAGATTCGCCGACCGGAGCGACGGTTTCCATTGGTCCGCCGCGAAGACTTGTTTCGAGCCCTGGGCGATCATCACCATGTTGCCGCCCGTGTTCGGAACGTGCTCCCACCTGGCGCCGTCCGCGCTCCGGAGCACGCCGCCGCGGCTCCCCAGATAGTACTTGCCGTTCGCCGACGGCACGAACGAACGGATCGTGTACTCCGCCTCGCAGGATCCTCCGCCGGCCAGCGAATCATTCGACCACGATTTGCCCGCGTCGGTCGTCACCATCAGGCGCGAACCGCACCAGATCCACAGACCCCCTTTCACCAGAATCAGCCCGCCGCCTTCCACCCAACCTTCCGGCGCGGTCAGCACCCTCCACGAGTTCCCGCCATCCTTCGTCTCGCCGATGCAACTGGGAGCGTACGGGGCCGAACACGTCCCATGCGTCGACACCACGATGTGCTGATGGTCCGTCGGATCAAGGGACACATTGTTCACGAAACGATAGTCCGCGTGACTGGCGTACTCGGTTCCGGCCAGCACGTCAGTCCAGCTATGGCCGCCGTCCGTCGTCTTCCACAAGCTCTGGGCCCCGTAGCCCGACACCGCGTAGAGCACACCCGGGGCGACGGGATCGGCCTGCATGCTCCACTGCGCGCCATCTCCGACACCCCCGTAGGTCTTGTTGTCGCCCACGCCGCCCGGCCCCGTGTTCACCCGCGTCCAGGTCGCGCCACAATTCTCCGATCGCCAGATCTCGTCGTTCTCGCCCCCCGTTCCCAGCCACACCCTCCCGGGATCGAACGGATCGACAATGATGGCTGCGCCGACGGTCCCGTTCACCGCAGGCTTCGTCGACATTCCCGGAGGCGTCACGTTCTCCCAGATCCCCGCAGCCGGCAGATGGTCGCACGAGCCCACGGGTGGCGCCGTCGTACCGCCTGTCCCGACGTTGCCTGCCCCGCCTGAGCCGCTTGCACCTGAGCCGTCCGCCCCCGCGCCGTCACTGCCCGACGCCTTGCCGGCGGAGCACCCGGTAAGTAGACAGCCGCCCAGCGCCCAGTAGCCAACGAACACCAGGCCGAGCAACGTCATCCGAGATGCGAAGGTGATGGGGGACTCTTTCATGATCGGCCGTCGATTTGCCGTCGTTTGCTAAGGATACAGGCGTTCAGCGGGGCCGCGAGAGGGAGCGGCGTAGCCGCGACCGACAAGCTGGACTGCCGTAATCCTTTGTTGGGCGGCGCGGTTCTCAGCCATCGAGACGCTTTTGATAAAGGTCGAATTCGAAGCCAGGAATGGCGATCGTGGTTCTTCGGTCGAACGAAAAGTCGAGCTTGGTCAAGACTCGTGCCGAGGCGACGTTGTCTGGGTGAACCCATCCGACGATACGTTGCAAGCCCAGTTGATCGCGCGCGTAGTCAATCGTGGCGCGTGCCGACTCTGTCGCCAAACCCATGCCCCAGAACTTCGGTAAAAAACGGTACCCGAGATCAACAACCCCGGTGTCGGGCAGAAACTTGGGTCCGCAAAACCCTATGACCTGGCCGGTTTGCTTCAAAACGCAGGCGAATCGCCCATAGCCGTAGGTGGCATAGTCGTTCAGCGGGGCCGCGATCAACATCTCCTTGGCGACATCTAACGACGCAAAGGGTTGATTACCCACGTAGCGGATGATCTGTGGATTGGTCCCGAGCTCATTGAAGGCGTCAATGTCGTCGACCGTGAACCAGCGCAGAAGCAACCGTTCCGTCTCGAGTTGCGTGCCCGTCACCCTGGCTCCATCGTCCCGTCCGCCCAACGGCCTCACGTTCAGCTGCGAGCGCCCGCCCGAGCGCATCGAGGAAGGGCGATCGTCTGCTGCAACGTCATGTTCTCCGGCCCTACGAGCATCCGCATGAAATGGTGACGGTCGGCGCCTCACCCTCGTGAATCGGATGACCATCGCGCCGCCACCAATCCAACCCGCCGATCAGCTCCTTCACCCGGAAACCGAACCGCAACATGTTGAGCGCACCCTTCGTCGAGCCATTACATCCGATACCGTCGCAATAAGTGACCACGAGGGCGTCCTTGTCCAAATGCGCGGTGGTATGGGCGGACATGGTGCGATGAGGAATATTCACGGCTCCAGGGATATGCCCTCGGGCGTAAGACTCCGGCGATCGAGCGTCGATGACGATGACTCGCTCGCCGGCTTCAAGGGCGACCTTTAGATCCCAGGAGTCGATCTCAAAGTTGAGTTTGTTCTGGTAGTGCTTGGCTTGCTCGTGCATGCGACTCCTTGTCGGAATAACGTATCGACGTTCAGCAGCAAACAGAGGGAGCCCGAAGGGCGACCGGCGGGCCGTAGTCCCGTCAGTTCAACGCCAGATTAGCCCTCACAGCGTTTTACCTTTGATGTATCGAAATTCCTGAGTCTGACCTTGGTAGCCCCACGAGTCGGCCTGAACCTCGTGGATGACGATGTAGCTCGCCGCTGCGAGCGGACCCACAATTTCTTCGATGACTGCGAACACGCGAGAAACGTAGGCGGCCTTGTCATCCTTCGTGTTCGTTCCTTCAGTGATCTTGATTTCGAGGAAAAAACTGCTCATCGGTTGGGGGCCGAGCTGAATCCCGCCGATGTACCACTGCTCTGGTGCGACATATTCGATACAGACGGCCGTGAGTTCGCGCTTCTTCTTCAGGACCTCGGCAGTCAAGTCCGTCAAAGCCGACACAATCTTGACCGATTCATCTCGCGACCGAGAAGTGCAGAGTCTGAGGTTCAAGTACGGCACGTTGATCTCCGTTGATGTGAAGGGCTAACGATACTGGCGTTCAGCGGCGAACGCGAGAGCCCGAAGGGCGACCGTCGCGCCCGTCTGTCGGCAACGGCGGGTTAGACGCCGCCTCCGCGAACGACGCTCCATGCGTGGCCGTCGAACACGGGGTCGATGGAGAATGACTGTCCGTCCGCAAACCTGACAACGATGGTCGTGGATTCGTCCCAACCCCACGACCGCTTCAGCGTCGCGACAGCCGACGCTGCTGAGAAGAGAGTTAGCTCATCCGTGCGAGGACATGACAGGGTCGTGTCGCCATCGATGTCGCAGCGAACGCAAGAGACGCAGTCAGCGGGAAACAATTTCGCGACGACATCATCGGCTGGAAGGTCTGCCGCGGAGTCGGCGCTCCGCACGACCACGTGAGATCGGGATTCGCGACCATGGGTCACGACGACGCGCGCAGCTTGGATTGGTGCTGTGAGACCGGTTGCTTCCGGAGCAAGCAGTCCGACGTCCTTCGTGAGGATGTCGACTCGGAACGTTTCCCATACAGCGCCCATCAAGTGCGTCTAACGTTCTGGTGTTCAGCGGCGAGCGGCCGCCCGAGCGAAGGAAGAAGGCCGATCGACCGCTGCATCACCATTAGCCGGCTGCTCACTCACCCGCGCGGCCAACCGTCGCATCCCAAGCTCGCAATCTACGTCGCTGGGGCGCGTTTGCGGTAGAGGACGTGCTGCCGAAGCGGGTGGACCGCGGGTAGCATCGGATGCTCGAAGTCATCGCGTGGGTCCCGCTTCATCTCGAGTTTCTCCATGACCTTCAGCGAGCGAATGTTGGCGGGTACGGTCATCGCCACGATCTCCTCGAGGCCAAGGTGCTGAAAACCATGAGACAGTGCCGCGGCAGCAGCCTCCGCAGCGTAGCC
>JAXDMH010000709.1:0-6475 GCA_034666225.1 Myxococcales bacterium | reverse complement strand
GCCAGGCCACGCTGTCGGCGCCGTCTCGGTAGTAGCCCAGGCTGATACGGGTGAAGGCGGCGGCATAGTGCGCGGACAGAACGTCGCGGATGTGAAACAGCAGCGGATGACCGGGGCCGTCGTCGGGAAGGCTGGCCACCAGGCGCGGAACATCGACGGTGCGATCGTACATCTCGCGTCGTTCGTGGCGCCAGGTTGTGCTGCTGACAACGGCGTCGAGCAGAGTCTCCTGTCCGCTGACCCAACCGGGCAGATAATCGACCCAGGCCGTGTCGTCGAGGACGGTCCGGCGCAGGCCGGACAACATCGCGGAATCCACGTCGGGCGCGCCCCGATCGAACAGGGTCATCTGGCTGGGTGACGGCGACGGCATGGCCACGCCGCAAGACTAGCAAGCTGGTTTGCTGGGCGGCCACCACCCCGGCTGCAGGGATCAACGTGCATTTCGGCAAAGGCAGGTCATGCTCAAGGTATTCGCGTCGCGGCACGGGGGAACGTGCTCCTCGGGCTGGGCGTCGTGTCCTCTCTCGGTGCGTGCGCTGTCTTGTTTGCGCCGCGTGCGGAGAGCGGGTCGCGTACGCCTCCCCCTTCATCCGAGGTGGTCATGGCAGAGGCGCCATCCGCGCCCTCCGTACCGTCGACGCCGGCCTTACCCGAGCTTCTGAAACAAGGCGCGCGGGCCGAGGCCTGGTCTCCCGGTGCTGATGTCGTCCGCCACGACGGCATTCGCTGTCAGGTCGACGACGGCGTCGCTCTGTTTCGCGGAGCCAGCGGCGTTCGCTGGAACAAACCGGTGCACGTGAACGGCGCCTTTGCGTTGCGCCTGGTCGCGTTTGAAGAGATCGCCCAGGACGAGGCGCAGGCGATCCTCGGTACCCGCATTGCCAGCATCGAACATCTGGGCGCCTATGCCTGCCGGCCCATCAAAGGCACCGCCGGATCGCCGAGTGAACACGCCACGGGCAACGCCATCGACGTGGCGGCGTTCGTGCTGCGCGACAAACGACGGATCGCCGTGCAGCGCGATTTCGTGGCCGCCGGCGCTGAACCGACCACGCCGGGCGGGCGATTCTTGCGCGCGCTGACCGAGCGCTTGAGTGCCCAGCGTGTCTTCGGGACCGTCCTGACGCCCGATTACGATCGCAACCATCGTAACCATTTCCACCTGGACGGCCACCGCTGGTTCTGGGATTGGCCCGGCGCCGCCAGCTAGGCGCGACCCGAAAGGTCCAGCGTTGGTTAGATGTGCTTTGCGCGGCACCGGCAGGTGATCATTCGCTAGAATCGCCGGCAATTAACCGGTGAAGGGTCGGCGGTGGCCGGCCACCGAATGAACCATGCGTCGCTCGCTCCTTGTCTGGTTGCTGCTGGTGCTGTGCGAGGCGACGGCGTTTGCCGAGGGACCCCTGTTGACCGAGCAGGGGTGGGCGGTGCGACCGAGCGGACGCCTGTCGCTGGACGCCGGGCTGATCCTGGGTACGCCGGCGGCCTGGCAGACCGGACTGTCCGCCGGCGTGGGCGGCGGCGTGATGATCGGCCGGCGCTGGGCGTGGGGTGTCCGTGCGTCGTGGTCCACGGCGACGGAGTCGTCCCTGGCGTGGACGGTCACCCGGCAGGACGTGCGCGTGCGCGCCGTCGGCGCGATCCAGCAGACCGCCGGTCGAGGAACCTTCGCCTTGCGGCTGGGCCTGGGCCCGACGGTGGTGCACGAGGACCGCGTCCGCAATCAAGGCAAGCGCGCCGGCCTGACCGGCAGCGATCTGGAGACGTCGGCCTTCACCACGTTGCCGGCGGCCGATCTGGAAGCGGTGGTGGCGGTTCGCGTGGCCGGCTCCTGGGCGCTGATCGTGTGCGGCGGACCGTCGGTGCTGATCGCCGATGGAACGTTTCACGGCGGGTGGACCACGCTGCTGGGCGCGGGATGGCAACCGTGAGAGGTGCCCGATTTTTCGGCGCGGTCGGCGTCGGCATCGCCGTCGGTGTCGTCATGACCGTCGCCGCCGCCGGATGCGGTAACCTCAAGGGATTGGGCGGGAGCCAGCCGCCGCTGGTGACCTTCAACGTGATGACCACCGGCGCTGCCCCGGCAGCACCGCGGTCGCTGCAGGTCGCCCTGATATGGGGCGCGCAGTGGCTGACCGAACCTTTTTGCGTCTTGCCCGCCGAATCGGACAAGGCCGCCGCCATCATCGCCGCTGGCTGCCGCGATCCGTTCGGGTTCGTCCCCGCGCGCGTAGCCATGAGCGTGCCCATCACGCCGGATGCACCCGCCTCGCTGTCGCTGTTCGATCTGCCGTCCGCGGATGTGATGGTCGGCGACATCACGGCCCGCGTCGCCTACGGAAGTCTGGTTGTCTACGACGATCGCGACAAAAGCGGAACGTTGGAGCTGGCCACGCCCCATCGCACGCCTTCGGGCGGCCGGCAAGGTGAGTTCGAGGATGCCGCCGACTCAGCCGATGTCGTCTATGGCGCCAGCTTTATCACCATGACCGCGCCCGACCAGCGCGTGGCGTACCGTGAGGGAAAGTTCAACGCGGCCAGCGCGTTTTATCCGCGCAGCGGCTGTGATGACCCGCCGCCCGGATTCGCGGTGATCGGCGCCGGCGGGTTCACCCGAGAGGCGGGGCTGGCCTCGGCGGCCGCCGGGCAGTTGCCGCCGGAAGACCCCAGCGCCTGCACCAAGGCGCCCGCCGACGCCGTCATCAACGTGGCACTGCAAGCCTCCTCCGCCGACCTGCGCGAGGTTGGTTGTGTCGAGCGCGCCAACGACAGCAGCACGCGCTATCGGGAACCGCCGACGGACGCGCCGGATTTCAGCGGGCGCCTCACCGCTTGCGCGCACCTTCCGGCATTCGACGCCGGCGGGCAGTCGAGTTTGATTCAACTGGTGGTCAGCGGGCGCGCCGACGATCGCTGCATGGGACTGACGCACTATACGTTGCGCGGCTGTCGCGAGAACGTGTCCTGCCCGGTCCCCGACTGGGACTTCACGGCGACTCCGCCCACCTGGTGGCCGTGCCCGCACTAGACCGGCAGTATCGGCAGCGTCGATCGGCGATCGCCCGGCGAGTGTTTGTTGTCGTCCTGACGGCGGCGTCGGCGGCGCTCCTGCTGCTGTCGGCCGGCGGGGCGCACGCGCAATCACCTGCCCCACCAGCGGCAACAAATTCCACTCCCGCTGACGATGACGGACCGCCGCGGTTGTCGCTGCCCACCGAGGGCGAGCGCGAGGCCTGGAAGAAAAGCGGCTTCCGTCTGGGCCTGGGCCTGACGTACGGGCGGCTGGTCGGACTGCAGGGCGCTCCCAGCGGACGGTTGCTGGGCCCGACGTTTCGGTTCGGGCTGAGGCTGGACGCCGACTGGTCGATCATGACGTCGTTTCAGTACGCCAGCGCCTCGGCGACGGGCGGGCTGTCCGGTCTCAGATTCGCCGGCACCATCGATCCCACCTGGCACGCCACGCCGCACCTGTCCTTGGCGGTCGGTCTGGGTTTCGGGGGAATCGTCGAGGGGCCCACCGGCCGTCCCGACATCTCGCCGCTGCCGAACACGCTCAACTCGTCGTACACGTTTCCCAGCGCGGGACCGCCCTTGCCCAGCTGCAGCGGCGTCGGCCCCGCCGGTTTGGTTCGCGCCGAATGGTCGATCGTGCTGGGCTCGCGCGCGCTGACCAGCCTCTCCGTCGAGGCGCTGGGCCAGTGGACAGGCTGCGTCTCCGACACCGGCCACGTCGAACCGGACAGTGGGCAGGCGATCGTGCGCCGCCAGTGGTGGCCCCACGTCGGCGCGACCGGCACCTGGGGAATCACGTGGCGATGAGTCACCGGGCGGCGGCGGCGGTGCTGCTGGCCCTGCCCGCGCTGGCCCAGGCCCAGGCCCAGACGCTGGACGGCGCGGGCCCCGACGGTGGCGTCGGCGTCGCGGAGGCCGATGCCAGGCCGGAGGCACCCGCCGACGCCGCCCCCACGTTCGAGCAGCCACGCCCGCTGACCGACACCGGCGTGCCCTATCCACCGGGCGCGCCTGCCATCGTCGCGCCCGTCGTCGTCACGGTGAAGCTGCTGGTCGACAAGACGGGCGCGGTCCAGAAAGTCGAACCACGAACGCCCCCGCAGCCGCCCTTCGACGACGCGGTCATCGCCGCGGCCCGCGGCTTTCGCTTTGAACCCGGGCGATACGGGGGCGCGCCTGTCCCGGTGGAGATCACCTTCACGCATACCTTCTTGCCACCCCCACCGCCACCGCCCGCGCCGACGGTGGCCGAGGGCCCGCCCCGCACCGCCGTCCTGCGCGGCAAGCTGGTCGAACTGGGAACGCGGGCGCCGGTCAGCGGCGCCACCGTCACGGCGGTGGTCGGCGACCGTCATTACTCCGTCGACGCCGATCCGCGCGGCCGTTTTCGCCTGGCGCTGCCGCCCGGCCCGGCGCGGGTGTCGGTCTATGCGCAGAACCACAATCCGTTCCTGCAGCAAGAGACGCTGGCCGCCAATCAAGAGCTGGCCGCCACCTATCTGCTGGAGCGCGATCGCTATGACCCGTACGAGATCATCGTCATCGCCGACAAGCGCCGCGAAGAGGTCTCGCGCATCACCCTGCGCGGGGCGGAGATCCAGCAGATCCCCGGCACGTTCGGCGATCCCTTTCGCGTCATTCAGACATTGCCCGGGGTCTCGTCGGTGGTGTCGCTGCTCCCCTTCCCCATCATCCGCGGCGCCAGCCCCAGCTCGACCGGATTTTTGCTGGACGGCACGCGCGTCCCGCTGCTGTTCCACCTGCTGTCCGGGCCCAGCGTGATCCATCCGCAGTTCATCGACGAGATCCAGTTCTATCCGGGCGGCGCGCCCGCGCCTTACGGCGGTTACACGGGCGGCATCGTCGACGGCCGCACCGCCCGCGCCCGCCCCGACGAACGCCTGCTGGATTTCGACGTCAACCTTCTGCAGATCGGCGGTTTCGTGCGCGAACCGGTGACGCCCATCGGGGCCACGGTGACCGCCGCCGCCCGTTACGGATACCCCGGCTTCCTGCTGGGCCTGGCCACCAACCAGGTCTCGCTGTCCTACTGGGACTATCAGCTGCGCGTCGACGGCGGCAACCCGCGCAACGGCTGGACGGTGTTCTTCTTCGGCGCCCGCGACGAGCTGGACACGGTGGCGCCCAACGCCGATCCCAACAGCGCCAACCCACCCTTGCAGCCGTCACTGGTGCTGGGATTTCACCGGGCCGATCTGCGCCTGCACCGCACGCAAGGCCGCCTGGAAGAGACCGCGCGCGCCGTGTTCGGGTACGACCAGACGATGAGCATGGGCACCGATTTCTCCGTCCTCATCGCCGAGCCGTCGCTGTCGTTGCTGTGGACGCAGAACGATCGCCTGAAGCTGGCGGCGGGGATCGCCGGCTCGCTCCACGACGTCAACCAGGGCGCGGGCGCCGTCGCGGCCACCAATCCCCTGTCGATGATCACCGCGCTGCTGAGCCGATCTTACGTCGGTTCCGCTTACCTGGAGGCGATCTGGCGCCCCGCGCCCGCTATTCTGATCCGCCCGGGCGTGCGGACCGACGTCTACCAGGACAACACGGCCACCGCGTCATCCGTCGATCCGCGCTTGACGGTTCGTTACAAGCTGCACGATCGCGATCTGCCCGATGTGCCGCCGGGAACCGACGACAGCGCGGTCTGGTTGAAAGGCAGCGCCGGCATCTATCACCAGCCGCCCCGTTTTGTGGTGCCGCTGCCGGGGCTGGATCTGATGCCGCTCAAGTACGGTCTGCTCCGTTCGTACCAGACCAGCCTGGGCACCGAGGTCCCGCTGGCCGAGAGATTCCAGCTTTCGGTCGAGGGCTATTTCAATTACATGGACCCGACGATCTTCGATCTGTCGGTGAACAACGCCACCGTGGTCACCAACGCGAACAACACCGTGGTGCCCGTCAGCGTGGTCAATCCACCCATGGACGGACAGCAGATCATCGATCGCCTGACCACGCCGCAGCTGGGGCGATCGTACGGACTGGAATTTCTTTTGCGGCGACAGTCGAAGACTGGCCTCTTTGGGTGGGCGTCGTACACGCTGTCGCGGTCCGAGCGACTGCGGGGGTCGGAGTGGACCAAGTACGATTTCGATCGCACGCACCTGTTCAACCTGGTGGCCGGCCTGCCGCTGCGGCGCAACTGGGACGTCGGCATCCGGCTGCAGTATCAAAGTGGGAAACCGACCACCACCACCGCCGGATACAACGCCGCCACCGGGAACGGTTACTACCGGTTTGATCTGCGCGTGGACAAGCGGGCGGTCTGGCGAAAATGGCTGCTGGATTTTTACGTCGACATCACCAACGCGGCGCTTTTGCCCGAGGAGGTCACGCCGGGCACGGTGATTCGCTATGTGCTTCCAACCGTGGGCTTCCGGGCCAGATTCTGATTTTCGATGAATGATTGACGACCGAGACCAGGAGAGACCAACGATGAACA
>JAXDMH010000708.1:0-10763 GCA_034666225.1 Myxococcales bacterium | reverse complement strand
CGTCGTTCAGGCGGTTCAGCGGCCGGTCGCGCTCCAGCACCGCCACCTCGCGCGCGCTGTCCACGCCGGCCTCGGGCAAGAAATGCACGATGCTGTCGGAGAGCGCGATGACAAGGCCGCCGGTCTGGCACTCCGCCAGCGAGCCGACGAAGCCGCCGAACTGCCACTGTCGGTACGCGCCGTCAGCGGGGCGATAGCGGCAGACGCGGTGGCCGATGATGTCGACGAAATAAAAACAGGAATCGCGGTCCGACCAGATCGCGCCTTCGCCCAACGTGGCGGCGGGGATATCCAGCCTTTGAACGCGAGCGACCTCGGTGAACGGCGCTCTCGGCACGAACAGTAGAACCCTGAGGTTAAACTTCGGCTCAAAGTTTTTTGAGCCGGACTCAGGTCCTACGCACCCTCAAGGACGGTCTTCGCGTCGATCAGATCCCCGGTCTCGAAGCCTTCCGTGAAGGCCGCGAAGACGCGGCGGAGATCGTCGATGGCGGCACGATGTGCCTTCGGTTCGCGCGCGAGCCTGGTCAGGCTCAGCGCGGCCCGCAACTCGAACGAGCGCGCCCCCTGCTGCCGCGCGATCGCCAGCGCTGTTGTCATGGCGTCCTCGGCCGTATCCGGATCGCTGTCCTTCAAAAGCTCGCCGCGCAGGCGGTGCAGCTCCGATGACCAGGCCCGTTCGTCGCTTCGCTCGACGAAGGCCAGTGCGTCGTCAAGCTCTTCAAACGCCAGACTCAAATGCCCGGCGCGCGCGAACACCTCCACCAGGCAGGGCGTGAACGCCGTCCGCCCGTAGGGGCCGGCGCTGAGCAGCCCGCGCAGGCCGGTTGACAAGGCGGTGAAGTGCGCCATCGCCGCGCCCGGTTCGAGGATCGTCGCCGCCCAGTGATAGAGCGACAAGGCCCGGCCCTGCCAGACCAGAGAGCCCGCATCGCGCGCCACCCGCAACGCTTGCTGCGCCGTCTCGAAAGTCTCTTCGGGCTCGCGACGCCACATGTGAGCCAGCGCCAGAATGGTGAGCGCGGTTGACAGGTGAAAGGGATCACCCAGCGATCTCGCCCGTGCCAGCATCTTCGCCGCATGAACGAGCGCCTCATCGGGCGCGCCGCTCAGCCACGACAGCACGACCATGTGGCCCCGTGAAATACCCACCACCGGCGCGTTGACCGCGCGCTCGGTGCCGGTGCGCGCGGCGTCGAGCACGGAAGAGGCCTCCGTCAGCGGGCCGCGTGCGGCGGCCAGTTGACCACGAAACAGGCGCGCCGACGCCGACAGGACGGTCGCCTCCGCCGCCACCACGGGATCGGCCAGTCGCGAGACGATCTCGGCCACCTCGCCTTCATGGTCCTCGATGCTGCGAAGTTCGCCTCTCAGGAAGTGACAGCGCTGCAGGCCCAGAAGGGCCCCCAGAAGGTCTCGGTCATCGCCCAGCGCGCGCGCCAGCTGCGCGGTCCGGGTGAACGTGTGTGCAAGCAGCGGGTCCTGGAAGCCGTGCAGCGCGATGACCGCCGGTCCCAGATACTTCAGCACCGCCAGCTCGGTGCGATCCGTCTCCTGGGAGGCAGGCAGCTTCGCGACCAGGGCGCGGGCGCGGCTGAAATGGACCAGCGCGTCCGCGCGGCCAAATCGGCGCATGGCCCGCTCACCGGCCACGCAGCAGTGGCGGATGGCATTGCCGATCTCGTGCGCCTCGTCGAAGTGGATCGCCAGCTCCGCGGCAACCGTCTCGGAGCTGTCACCATAGGCGGCCTCGAGGCGCTCGGCGATTCGTCGGTGCCATACCCGCTTCGTCGCCGACGCGACGCGAGCCAGCGCGGCGTCGCGGTAGAGCGCGTGGACGAATGCATAGTGCGACTGAACGGTTCCGTCGGGCCAGGCGTCTCGGCTCACGAATCGCAAGAGGCGCCGATCGTTGGCCAGCGCCTCGCAAGCCGCGTCGACCTCGTCGGGCGGCAGCTCCAGGGCGTGGGCAACGGTACCAGCGGCGAACTGCAAGCCGGCGAGGGCGGCGGCCTCGACCAGACGCTGGTCCGTCGGCCTCAGGCGATCGATCTGGATCGCGATGAGCTGCCGGGTGGTCTCCGGCCGCCGCGCGGCGACCTCGGCGATGCTGGCGGCAAGCTGCCAGCGGCGGTCATCCCCTTGCGGTCGCAGTCCCGGTCGAACCATTTGACGGGCCTGCAGGTCGTCGATCAGCGCAATGGAGAAGAGGGGATTGCCGCCCGTCATATCGTGGACGGTGCTGACCAGCTGCGCCGGGAACCGGTGCTCCCCGAAGCGCTGCGCCAGGTATTCCGCCAGAGCATCGGGGGACCATGAATCAACCTGCAGCGTGACCGCCTGCTTGTGCGCGGTCAGCTCGGCCATGATGGTCGGCAGCCCGTCCCCCTTCACAAGCTCGGTCGGACGGCAGGTGGCGATGACCAGGACCGGGGCGGCTTCGCGACGCGCGCCGAGCACCGACACCAGATCGATCGTCGAGCGATCCGACCACTGCATGTCCTCCAGCACCAGCACCACGGGCCGCTCGGCGGCGACGATGTCGAACGATTCGGCCAGCTCGCGAAGCATTCGCGGCTGCGTCGCGCCGCTGGCCCTGAGGTGCAGCTCGGGCAGCTTCTCGTCGGGGACCAGCCCGGGCATCTGGGTCAGCCAGGTCGGTGCGTGCCGAGCCAGGAGGTCGACCAGGCCCTCGCCGTCAGGCCCGCGACAGGCCGCGCCCAAGGCGGCCAGGACGGGAAGATACGACTCGCCGGTCCCGAACTGCTCGACGCAGGAGCCGGCGGCGACCAGGGCGCCGCTGGGATTCGCGAACCGCGCCAGGAAGGCATCGACCAGCGAGGTCTTTCCGATTCCCGGATCTCCCGTCACGAAGACAACCTGCCGCTGGCCATCGAGAGCCGCCTGGAAGGCGCCGTGCAGGATGCTCATCTCCCTGACGCGGCCGATCAGGTTCACGGTGCCGGGACGGGCCCCGGCACGCTTCGTCTGGTCCGTCTGGTTCGTCGGTGCCGGCGGTTCGGCCGCCGGCGCCAGCAGAAAACGATAACCCCGGCCCGCGACGGTCTCGATGACACCGTCGCCCAGCAGGCGCCGCAGCTCGCCGATGTGCGTCCGCAGAAGACTCGCGCTGATCGGAGTCTTTCCCCACACGGCGTTGCTCAGCTCGTCCGGCGTTACCAGAGTGAGGGCGTTGGCGGACAGATACTTGAGGAGCGCGAATGGCTTGCGGCCAACCTTCAGTTCGTCGTTGCCTCTCCACAGCTGCTCGCTCTTGAGATCGATGCGAAAGGGCGGGAAAGCCCGGATGCGGGCTCCACTTCCATCAAGGTATGGCGGCATGGGGGCGGACTAGCAGAATGGACCGGAACGGCCGCGCCCAACGAAGGACGCCGCGCTCTGTGGCGAAAGTGCTTGACGAATATTTGACGACATTTTGACGGGCGGGCCAGGAGACCACAAACACTCTCAAATAGGACTGAATCGACCGCACTTTGTCTGCCTGCCGCCAAACAAGGCCGCGTTAGGTGGCGTTGGGCGGTCAAAGCGGTTCACGAAAGTCAGAATTTTTTTCTTTGAGCCTGCAATGGCGCTGGCACAACCTTACACGCGCGAGCATCTGCCCGATCGAGGTCGTGTCACGAAAATGGCCCGATTGGCGGCAGTCGCGGCACTGAATTGCTGAAAGACATGGCATTCGGATGCAGACACTGAGATTTCCGCTGATCAAGGTCGTGACGCCGGCGTGCTCGATCGAAAGAGCGTGACGGGCGACGAAGCGTCGCTGAAAACGACGCTGAGCGACGATCGCCTTTGCGACGCACTGGCCGCCGGCGAACCGTGGGCGGGCGACGCTCTTTACGACAGGGTCGAAGATATCGTCGGCCCCGTATTGTTCCAGGTATTGGGCCCGGACCATGAGCAGGACGATCTGACTCAACAGGCGCTGGAAAAGGTGATCAGCACGGTGGTGTCCGGTCAGTTCGGTCGTCGCTGCAGCCTGAGAAAGTGGGTGCGGATGATCACCCAGAATGTCGCCTTCGACGCGCTTCGCAAACGCGCTCGCGAGCGCAGAGTTCTGGATCGGAAAGTCATTCCGGGAACAGTGGAATCGGTGGTGATCAGCAACGAAGATACGCCCGAGTTGGCCGTTGATACCCGCCGGCGCATGGAGAATCTGCGCGCGGCACTGGCGGCCACAAAGCGCGAGCGCGCCGAAGCAGTGCTGCTGCATGACGTCCTCGGGCACGACCTGACGGAGATTGCGCAGATGACCGGCGTCTCCATCGCCGCGGCGCAGTCGCGTCTGGTGCGCGGCCGCAAGGATGTTGTCAAACGGATGAGGTCTGCCGAGTTGCGAGGAAGAGGGTGAAGGAGCGGGCGCGGGAGGAGCACTGGTCCTCGGGCGTTGATGTTAACTCGAGTTGTCGCTTTATGTGCCTGTTCTCCCACGCCAGGACGTCTGTATGTCCACGAGAGGCTGAAGCGGCTCAATTCACGAGCCGAATTCAGCGCTAGCGGAACCTTTCACACAGCACGCGCCAGCAGGACTGGGCGCGAACCTTGGGTCCGATCGACGGAGGTATAGCCCCGTGACGCAGTTTTCTTCGCGGTTCTTGATGGGCGCGGCCTTGGCCGCAATCGCGGTGTCTGCCGCCGGCTGTACCGGTACCGTCGAGGGGACGGGCATGACGCCCCCCGGCGGAAGCGGTGGCTCGGGCAATCCCGGCATGACGGGAATGGGGACCGGCTCGACCGGTCCGACCGACATGCCGCCAGGTGGTGATCAGCCGGCGGCGCACCTGCACCGTCTGACGTCGTCCCAGTTCGCCAACAGCCTGCGTGATCTCTTCGGCGCCGGCGTGCCGATCGGCGCGCTGGATCCCGACCAGCCGACTGGCGGGTTCGTGTCGGTCGGCTCCTCGTCGATTGTCTCGTCGTCGTCGGGCATCGGTCTTTATGAGGCAGCGGCCGAGGCCGCCACCGCCTGGCTGCTGGCCGATCCGGCGCGCGCGTCGGCCGCGCTGGCGTGCGTGCCGCAAATGGCGACCGACACCACGTGCGCGTCGCAGGCGTTCTCAACATTGGGGCGGCGCGCGTACCGGCGCCCGCTGGCCAGCGACGAGACCAATCGCCTGGTCATGCTCGCCACGGCCGTGGCCACGGGGCAAGGGGGGACGATGACGCTGGGAATGCAGGCCGCGCTCAGCGCGATTCTGCAGTCGCCGAACTTCCTTTACCGGGTCGAGCTGGGCGCTCCCAGCCCGGCCGATGGCGGCCGGTTAAAGTACGACAGCTACGAGATGGCGTCGCGTCTCGCCTCGACGCTGTGGAACACGGTGCCGGACAACGCCCTCCTGGACGCCGCCGGCAAGAACGGCGGCCTGGCAACCGCCGACAGCGTCATCGCCCAGGCCAAGCGCATGCTGGCCGATCCGCGCGCGCACCAGGGCCTGGCGGCGTTCGTCGACGATCTGTACGCGCTGCACAACCTGCAGGACGCGGAGCCTGATCCGATGACCTTCCCGGCCCTGACCCCGACCCTGCGGGCGGCGATGCAGACCGAGCTGGAGATGCGTATCGACGACATGGTGTTCGGGGCGCGCGGTGATTTCCTGTCGCTGTTCGACAGCAAGACCACGTTCGTCAACAACGAGCTGGCCACGCACTATGGCTTGCCCACCGCCGCCAGCGACGGATTCCGCAAAGTGGAGATCCCGGGCGACTCTCCCCGGGCCGGCATCCTGGGCAGCGGGGCGATCCTGGCCGGGCTGGCCATGCCGCAGCGGACGGCGCCCACCCGGCGCGGCAAGTTCATCCGCGAGGCGGTGCTGTGCCAGACCGTCCCGCCGCCGCCCAGCAACGTGGTGCCCGTGCTGCCGCCGCCGACGGATCCGTCCGAGACGATGCGCCAGCGCCTGAGCCAGCACCGGGTCAACCCCAGCTGCGCGTCCTGCCATTCACTGATCGATCCGCTGGGCTTTGGCCTGGAGAACTTCGACGGCGTCGGCAAGTACCGCAGCCTGGAGAACGGCAAGCCGGTCGACGCCACCGGCGACCTGGACGGCGCGCAGTTCGACGGCCTGGCCCAGATGGGCGCGGTGCTCCGGCACGCCGCCATCACGGGCCCGTGTTTCGTCAGCAAGCTGTACATGAACGCGCAGAATCGCCTGGCCGGCGCGCGCGACGCCGCCATCCTGGACAAGCTGGCGGCCGACTTTGCCGCCAGCGGGAACAAGGCGGACCAGCTGATCACGAACCTGGTGTCCGCCGAACCCTTCCGGTTCGTCGAACCGACCAAGCCGTAAGCAAGCAAGCCGCAAGCGCAAGCGTAAGCAAGTCGTAAGCAATCCGTAAGAAGGAGCAGCAGACATGGCACGTTCAAGTCGTACGGTCATTCCTCGTCGGACAGTGCTCCGCGGTCTCATCGGAGGCGGCATCGCCGTCACCGTTCCGCTGCCTCGCCTCTGCGGTATGCTGAACGACAGCGGCACCGCCTACGCGGCCGGCGGACCGCTGCCGGTGCGGTTCGGCAACTGGTTCTTCGGCAACGGCATCATCCCGTCGCGCTGGGTGCCGTCGCGCACCGGCGTGGGCAGCGCCTGGGAGCTGAGCGAACAGCTGAGCCCCTTGCAGCCGGTGAAGGAGTACATCTCGGTGGTCACGGGGTTGGTGATCAAGGGGCCGGACATCTCGCCGCACCAGGCGATGCCGGTGCAGGCGCTCACGGGCGCGCAGACCGCCGGGGGCGGCGTCGTGCAGCTGCCGACCATCGATCAAGCGGTCGGCGCCATCACCAACCAGACCACGCTTTACCCGAAGGGCCTTCACGTTGGCCTGACCAAGGTGAATGGCGGCATCGCCATGGGGCTGAACGTCTCGTTTTCGGGGGCCAGCGCCCCGAACCCGCCGGAGCAGAGCCCGGCGCGCATGTTCCAATCATTGCTGAAGTACGCCAGCACCAGCACGGGCATGCCCAAGCCGGCCGACCCGTCGCTGCTGCGCCGGCGCATGGTGCTGGACACCATCGCCGAAGAGTCGAAGGCGCTGCGCGCCCGCCTGGGCATGGAGGATCAGCGTCGCCTGGATCAGCACCTGTCCGGCCTGCACCAGCTGCAAGGCCAGTTGATCGCCGCCGGCATGCCGCGCATGACCGGCACCCTGGTCGATCCCGACAAGGCGTACCCCACCCGGGGCGCCGACGGCGATATCACGCGCAAGCGCGGGCAGGCGTTCTCGGACCTGCTGGTCTTCGCGCTCAGCGCCGATCTGACGCGCGTGTTCTCGTACGCGTTCACCGGGCCAGCCTGTCACGGCAATTACACCGACTGCGGTCTGGCAGCGGCGACGTTCCACGAGGATTATGGTCACCGCACCAGCCCCAAGGGCGTGCAGGCGGCGACCGAGGGCTTCAACACCGGCGTCAAGTTCACCATGTCGTGTCTGGCCGACACGCTGACGCGCATGAAGAACACGCCCGACGGCGCGGGCAACCTGCTGGACAACAGCGTCCTTTACACGACCTCTTGCTGTTCAGAGTCGCAGACCCACGGCGGCACCGATTTCCCCGTGCTGGTCTCGGGCAAGGCGGGTGGCAAGCTGAAGGGCGACACGCACGTCCGTCTGGTCGGCGACAGCGTCAGCAAGGTCCCCTACACGCTGCTGACCGCGATGGGCGGCAAGGCGACGTCGTTCGGCCTCGGTGATTCGATGGTGACCGGCGGCGTCCCGGATCTGCTGGCTTAAGGCATGCGGCGGCAACTTCTTGAGCGCGGGCTTTGGCCCCTGGGTCTTTTACTGGCGAGCGCATGCGTCGCCGGGTGCGGCACCGCCGGCGGTGATCCAGGGGGAAGCAGCGGCAGCGGCAACAGCAGCGGCGGCGGCAACACCAGCGGCGGTGGCAACACCAGCGGCGGCGGCAACACCAGCGGCGGCACTGGCAAGTGCATGTGGGCTGGCTCCGGCTGGGTCTGCACCGGTGGCCCCGGCAGCGGCGGCGCCCCCGGGTCGATCGATCCGGGCGGCAGCGGCGGCACACCCGCCGGCCAGACCGATGCCGGTGCCGGCAGCGGCGGCGGTCCCGGCGGCGGTCCCGGCGGCGGCAGTGGCAGCGGCGGCAGCACCGGATCATCGGGCGGCGACGGCCCCAGCGTCACCTTCACCGAGTTCGCCATCAACACGCCCAGCCAGCCGGGAGCGATCGTCGCCGGCAAAGACGGCAATCTTTGGTTCAACCACCAGAGCACCAAACCCAGCGCCATCTCCAAGATGACACCGGCGGGCGCGTTCTCGCTGTACAACACCTCGACCACCAACATCGGTCCGGTCGGGATCGCCGCCGGCCCCGACGGCAACGTCTGGTACACGAAGCAGCAGGGCGTCGGCTTTGCGACGCCCGGCGGTCAGATCACCGAGCGTGGCGTCCCGGGCGGGCGTGACTCGGGAGGAATCACCGCCGGCCCCGATGGCAACCTCTGGTTCACGGAGCCGAACGGCAACCGCGTTACCAAGGTGACGCCGGGCGGGATGTTCACGGAGCTGACCGTTCCCACCGCCACCAGCGGACCGTTCGGTATCACCGCCGGCCCCGACGGCAATCTCTGGTTCACCGAGCAGAGCAGCACCGGCAACAAGATTGGCCGGGTCACGCCGGCCGGTATGTTCACCGAATGGCCGATTCCGACGCCGGCCAGCAGCCCGTACGGGATCGTCAAGGGTCCCGACGGCAACATCTGGTTCACCGAGCAGGACGGCCACAAGATCGGGCGCATCACGCCGACCGGGACGATCACCGAGTTCCCCGTGCCGTCGGGCGCCAACCCGGGGCCCCTCACCGTCGGCCCCGACGGAAATTTCTGGTTCGCCGAGACGGGCGCCGCCAACGCCATCGGGCGTATCACCCCGGCCGGCGTCGTCGCCGAGTACCAGATCCCGACGCCCAACGCCGAGGCGCAAGGCATCTGCCTGGGCCCCGACGGAAACATCTATTTCACGGAGCTGTCGACCAACAAGGTCGGCCGCGTCAGCAACCTGACCGGCGGCGGCAACGTGAAGCCCGGGGTGTCGATGGCCCCCCCGCCGGGCACGGCGTGCACCAGCGACACCGACTGCACCGGCGGCGGCAAGGCGTGCGGCGGCGACGTGTGCAGCGCCAAGACGCACACCTGCGTCGGCTCGGGGACGATGGACCCGGGGACCTGCGCCGCGGCGGCCAGCTGCTGGTGCATGGGCGAGGGCGCCACCTGCGACGCCACCACCCACCACTGCTCGTTCACGATGTACGGCGGCCCGTCGCCCTTGCCGGACGCGGGGATGTAGCGTGCGGCGCGCGGTGATGCTTTTTTTTGGGTGCCTGGCCTTCATCGCCGGCTGCAGCAACAGCGAGAGTGTATCGACCGGGGGGAGCGGCGGCGATAGTGGCAGCGGCGGCGCCAGCGGTAGCGGCGGCGCGCCGACCACGGGCAGCGGCGGCGCTGACCCCACCGGCACCGGCGGCAGCAGCACCGGTGGCGCCATGGGCACGGGCGGCGCCGGCCTTCCCACCGACGGCGCGGAAGATTCTGGCGGCACCACCGATCCCGACGCCGCGATGCCCGGCGGGTGCGGCGGCCTGTTCTGCGAGGACTTCGAGAGCGGCCAGATCGATCCCGCCAAGTGGGCCATGCCCACCGCCAACGGCGGCACGCTGATGCTGCAACAGAAGATCGTCGCTCACGGCAAGTACGCCGTGCAGTTCCACGGCACGCCCAATCTGGCGCAGCCCGATTACGCCTATCTCATCTGGAAGAACGCGCCGGCGGCGATGGCCAAGCACAACTTTGGCCGCGCGTACTTCTACATCACGCCCAAGCCGCACGACATCGACATGGGCATGATCTACGGGGGCACCGCCGGCTTTCCCAAGCCCACTTACCTGTCGATCGCCAACCACAGCACCGGCTGGCAGCTGGGGTTCATCAAGCTGTCCGGGTCACCCGGCGGCGAGGTGCAGGCCTACCCGCGCCCCGACATTCCCGTCGCCGCCTGGAGCTGCCTGGAGTGGGAGTTCAATGACGATCCGACGTCGATCAACGTCTGGGTCGACGGGCAGGTGGTCGGTTCGTTGACCAATCAGAAGATCGACTATCCCGGCGGTCACACGCCCGGCTCGCCACTGTACAACGGCATGAACAGCGGCCTCATCGGCGCCTTCACAGACTTTGGCATCGGTTATTACGACTGGCACCCGCAAGGGCGGCCGGCCTTCGACCTCTATTACGACGACATCGTTCTCGGCACCACGCGAGTCGGCTGCTTGCCGTAAAGACCGGCCCGCGACGTTCCTGGCCCGCCCGCGCTCTCCTCCGGCGGCTGCGCCTCTCTTCCGCCCCCCGTTGTTCCGATCCCCCCACCCGATAGCACCCCTGGTGCCGAATAAAAGGAGACACGCAAATGGCTCAGCGCCAAGTCGCGAAGGCAGGTCTATTCTGTTCCGTTGTCATCAGCGCGTTGCTGGCTTCATCTTCAATCGCCCGCGCGGATATCACCCTCTTTGAAAAGGACGGCTTTTCGTTCTTCACCAGCGGACGATCGGCCGCGCACTATCAGTTCATCTATGGCGAGGGCACGCCGGCGCCGGCGGTTGCGGGCGGGACGCTGACCGGTTTTCGCACCGACGCCGCCACGAACGACAGCAACAAGATCGCCACGTCGCGCATCCGCAGCGGCTGGGTGGGGGCGCAGCTGAACTTTGGCCTGATCGCGCCGGTGACCGAAACTCTGAA
>JAXDMH010000707.1:0-16353 GCA_034666225.1 Myxococcales bacterium | reverse complement strand
GGGAATCGATCCTTCGCTGCCAGACCAGCCCGGTGACGTTGTCGCTGACCTGATTGCCGCTGGCGCTGACCGTATAGCTGGCGGGGTTCGGCAGACCGCTGCGCAGCGGATTGGGCATGACCCAGCTGGCCCAGGCGTTGGGAGCCGCGATGGCGCCACAGGCAGCGGCAGCGCCGGCGCTGTCGCCAGAGTCGCCGCCAGCGTCCGGGCTGTCAGCGTCCGCGCTGTCGCCAGAGTCGCCGCCAGCGTTCGCGTCGCCACCGTCATCGCCGGGGTGCACCGTCATGCCGCGGGTGCAAGCGGCGGCTGCCAGCCAGACGAGCACCGTCGCCCAGAGCAGCGAAGCCGACCGGGCACCGCTATCGTGGGCGCACTTTTTCTCGAGGGTGGGTCGCGCTGGGTTCACTAGGACGCCGGATTGCGAGCACCGGACATCTCTTGAAGGGTGGGGAGTGGCCATTTCCATGCATCCCGACGGACCGTTCAGGTACTTTCGACGCGTCGCTGCAGGGGCAAAAAAAACCGAAGCGTGAAGGTTCACGAACGCAGGCGCCGTTTCATGGAGAAACCTGGACGGTTCCTGCCGCGGAACGTGCCTGGGTTGGGACGACGGCAACGGCTCGATCGCCCGGCGAGGTCGCCTCGTCGTTGTTCGCCAAGCGCCGATGATTGTTCGTGTTCGGTTTGAAGGAAGGACCGCCATCATGAGAACAGGTGCGAGAGTCAGTTCCGTGACCGCCGCCTTGTTGCTGGCCGTCGGCTGCACGGGCAGCATCAACGAACCGGCTGATCCCGGGTCACCCGGAACGGGCAACAATGGGACCGGTAACGGGAACAATCCGGGTGGCCCGGTGCTGCCTGGAAACCCTGGCGATCCCAATGCCGCCGGTCCGATGCCGCTGCGGCGGATGACGCGCGCAGAGTTCAACAACACGATGCGGGACCTGATCGGCGATACCACCAGCCCGGCGAACACCTTCCCGCTGGATCGCGATCCCGAGTTCCTGTATCCGCGCGCCGGCCTGGTGTCGCTGCAGGATGCGGACACTCTCAAGGACGCGGCGCTGGCCATGGGCAAGGAGGCAGAGGCCAAGGCGACCACGCTGGCGCCGTGCCCGGCCGGGATGGCCGAGGATGCCTGCGCCAGCTCGTTCATCACCAGCTTCGGTCTGCGCGCCTACCGCCGGCCGCTGGCCACCGACGAGGTGACGCGGCTGAATGCGCTGTACACCACCGGTCGCACCACGCTGGGCCTCACCTATGCCGGCGCCATCGGCCTCCTGGTCGAGGGCATGTTGCAGTCGCCGGCCTTCCTTTACCACTGGGAGCTGGGCAACAACGCTCCCACGGTCGCGGGGAAGGTCGTCCGGCTCGGTCCTTACGAGCTGGCCTCGCGCCTTTCGTACTTCATCTACAACTCGATGCCCGACCAGGCGCTGTTCGACGTCGCCGCGACCGGCAAGCTGGCGACGGCGGCGGACATCGAGGCGCAGGTGCGCCGCATGATGGCTGATCCGAAGGGCGCGGCCACCGTGGCCACGTTCGTCGATGAGTGGCTGAACCTGGACCAGGTCATCGATAGGCCGAAGGATCCGACGGTCTATGCGCAGTGGACGGACGCGCTGAAGCAGGCGATCTCCGACGAGTCGCACGCGCTGGTCGCCAACGTGATGAAGGGCGACAAGACGTTGACGTCGCTGCTCACCAGCGACGCCTCGACGGTGAACGCGACGCTGGCACCCATCTACGGCGTCAACGGCGTGCGTGGCACCGCCACCATGGACACCACGCTGACCGCCTCGCAGCGCTCTGGTCTTCTGACCCGCGCCGCCTTTTTGGCCGTCACCGGCGCCACCGACGGGTCGCACCCGGTCAAGCGCGGCCGCCGCGTCTACGAGCGGTTCATGTGCGGTGTGTTGCCACCGCCTCCCATGACCGTGCCGCCCGTGCAGACGGCGTCCCAGGCGACGGGCAAGACAACCCGCCAACGGTTCGAAGCCCACGACATGAACCCGTGCTCCACCGCTTGCCACAGCATCATGGACCCGCTGGGGTTCTTCTTCGAGAACTACGACGGCATCGGGCAGTACCGGACGATGGACAACGGTGGGGTGGTCGACGCGCACAGCACGATCAAGCTGGACGGCGCCGACCACACGTTCAACAACGCCATCGAGCTGTCGCAGGCCCTGGCGAACAGCACCACCGTGGCCGACTGCTTCGCCACCCAGTGGTTCCGCTTCGGGTTCAAACGCTCCGAGACGGACGCCGATCAGGCATCGCTGAACACGGTTGCCGGCACGTTCAACAAAACCAAGTCGATCGTCGACGCCATGGTCGGCGTCGCCGTTTCCCGCTCTTTCAGCTATCGGTCGCCTGCCACGGGAGAAATGCTGCAATGAACACTGAACGCTATTCACGACGGGCACTGCTCAAGCGCATGGGGTTGTCGGCGGCGATGCTGCCGCTCATCCACGCCGAAAAAGTTCTCGGCGCCGGGCCCAGTGGATTTCCGAAACGGTTCGTCTCGGTCGCTCACGGCAACGGCGTCATCGCCAACTCGTTCTACCCGACGAATCCAGGCCCGCTGACCACGCTGGGGGCCACGCTGTCGACGTTGCAGCCCTTCGCTTCGAAGATGAACATCATCTATGGGCTGAACATCCAGCCCGTCCTGGACGGAAAGTTCCAGTACGATGGTCACTTCACTTACTGCGCCACCCTGACCGGCACGCGCCAGAACAAATCCGAGTCGCGCCAGGCCACGGCCGCGTCGATCGATCAGACGATCTCCGACAACATCGCCAAGACAGTGACCTTGAAGGCCCCGCTGCTTACCCTGGGCGTCAAGTCGGTCGGCGACGGCGTGTCGACCTCATGGCGCGCGGCCGGCCAGCAGAACGCGGCCGAGCTGGATCCCACGCGTCTGTTCACCAAGCTGTTCGCCAGCGCGTCGATGCCGCCCGCCCAGATGGCCATGGTGAACCTCCGCCAGCAGAGCATTCTGGACTTCTCGGCCGCCGAGCTGACCGCGTTCGGCAAGCGGCTGGGAACGGACGATCGCATGAAGATCCAGGCCCACCTGGAATCCGTCCGCCAGCTGGAGACGCAGATCAAGAACGCGGCGACGATGCCTCAGTCCAGCACCGCCAACTGCGCGGCGCCGAAGCTCAGCGGGGGCAAGACCACCGACCTGCTGGCCAAAGACATGTTCGACATGATGGCCCTGGCCCTCAAGTGCGACATGACCCGCGTCATCACCATGACCATGTTCGACGACGGCGGCGGCGACGGAAACTCGTTCCCCTGGATCGGCGTGAACAAGGACTACCACGCGGTGGCCCACCTGGGCGCGTCGGGTGCGGCCGACAAGACCAAGATCGATAACTGGATCTATTCGAACGTGGCGAACCTGGCCACGCAGCTGGACGCCACCATGGAGGGCGGAACCACCGCCCTGGACAACACCGTCATCGCCACCTTCAGCGACATGGAGGATGGCTCCAGCCATTACGTGGGCCGGATCCCCATCACCCTGATCGGCAGCTGCGGTGGCTTCTTCAAGACCGGCCAGTACATCAAGTACCCCAGCGGGCCGCACAACAAGCTGCTGGCCTCCATCTCCAAGGCCATGGGACTGCCGGTCGCCGGCGTGGGCGACGCCCAGTACGCGGGCGAACTGTCCGATCTGTACGCCTGATCCAGACGCGAGGGGCGGCGCGGTCGTGCTGGAATCTGCGGCCCGTCCGCCGCCGTGGTAAATCGTTGCTCACGTTGGTAGCGTTGGTTTGCATGACCCTGACGCTGCAAGGACACATCGAGGACGCGCCCGATAATCGGGGCGATCGACTCGAGTCGTGACTGATCGCTTCGCCAAGCCGACACTCGATCTGAGGGCACTTGCCGAGACGTACGACGAGCTGCCGCTTTGGGCCGCTCCATTCGGGCTTGCGCTTCTCAATGCTGTGCGCTTGCGCAGCGGGATGACGGTACTGGACGTGGGGCGACGTGGGCGCACCGGCGCGGATCGCGGAGCACGTCTTCGCCCGACGGAAACCGCTCGCCTTCATGACCCCGGCGGTCGAGCGCGCGGGTTTCCGCGTCGAGACGGTGCGCGAGGACCGTTTCACGCTCGGCTTCGCGTCGGCCGCGGCGATGTTCGACCATCCGTTCGTGCGTGTGGCGTTTCTGGGCGCCTGGCTGGCGCTCGTGCCCGAAGAGGCGCGGGAGGCGGTGTTCCGCGAGGTCGAGGCGCGCCTCGTGGGCGAGGTCGCCCTCGAGATTCCATTTGCTTGCATCGACGCCCGCCGCGATGGACCGTGAGGAGATCAGTGAGTGCCGGAGACGAGGCTTGAACTCGTAAGCCCGTAAAGGCGGCGGATTTGAGTGGTGCGCCGCGGAGGTCACCCGTCGCACGAGGCGGATTCGTCGCGCCGAACGGAGCAGGGGGCGCACGGAACGTATGGGATGGGACAGAGCTAGGACCCACGTGGGACCCATGCGGAAGCGTACCGAGAAGGGGTGTCGGCTCCCGGGGATCCCGCCCTACCGCCAGGCCATGTGTTGCACCGCCGTGATCCGCCCGCCCGAGACGATGTCCCGGCTGTTGGCGTCGACGATGAAATTTGGCGACGTGCCGTCGAGCTTCGTGGGCGCCCCCGGGTGCGCAGGGACCACCGCGATTGCGCTGAAGGGCTTGCCCGCGCCGAACAGGCCATAGCTCTGGCAGGCGATGAAGCCGCCGTCCGGTGAGAAGGTCGGGTGGCTCTCGAGGTTGTCGCCGGTCGTGACCTGTTCGCGTCCAAGGCCGTCCACGCCGATGATCCAGACATCGGCGGCTTCCACGAAGGCGATCCACTTGCCATCGTTGCTGACCGCTGGATGCTGGGGCGACACGAAGTTGCCGGCAATGGGCACCACGCTCTGGCCGTCGTCGGAGCTGACGAACAGGCCCGCGGCGACGGTGGTCTCGGTGGGATCGGCATTTGACGTGCCGCTGGGCACGTCGACGGTTCCGGCGAAGACGACACGCCCGTCGCCGACCCAGGCCGGATCGAAGAGCCCTGGCTCATTGAGGACCACGCGGCCCGCGGTGTCGATGAAGACCGAGCCATCTTCCGGGGCCAGGGTGTGGGCAAAGCCGCGCGGAAAATAGGTCATGGCGATGTACTTGCCATCGGGTGATGCGACGGGATTGAGTGAAGCGACGGTGGTGCCCGGGGCGATCACGGCGCTGTGTGTGGTGCCGTCAGCGCTCGCGATCGAGAGCTGATCGGCGACGCCGACGTCCCCGGTGTCCACGTAGACGATTTCTCCGGATGGCATTCGATCGGGTTCAGTGCCCACCGCAAGCAGCAGGCGATCCCTGTGGGCAGCGAGGTCGAAGGCGTGGATCTCGTCGGTGGGTGTTGCGTAGGTCAAGACGCCAGATGCCGCACTGGCGGGGTTATCTGCACCCTGCGAGCCACAGCCCGCGCCGGCCAGGCCTGACAGCCAGAGTGCCAATACAGTCGGTCTTGCCATCAGTCTTGCCATGACGTCGTCCTCTTTCGGCTCGAGGCACGCGCGTTGAGGGCCCGGTGTTCCCACGCCCCGACGCCCGCTCGCGCAGTTACAACGTAGGTGAGGCCACGGGTTCCGCCAGGTCTCCCCCGACGATCACGGAGACATGTAGGGACAAACGGGCAAGTGCCGCGTCATCGTTTCGTGCGACTACACGGCCCTTGTCTAACGCGGACGCGATGTCAGTGGCCTGGAAAATCGGGCTCGTGAAATGCGGTAGTTCGTCGAAAACGATCAGCGGCACCTGCGAGCCCTGCCAGTCCTGCAGGTTCTTCTCGTATTCGAGGTGCGCCATCTTCACCTTGGCGCCCGACGGCCAGTGCCATTCGAGCCCGGTCGGCGGCGCGCCCAGCAGCACATCTTTTCATTTCCACCCAGCTCGTCCACCCAGCTCGCGATTCCGCCGCCCAGGTCTTACCCCCCGGCGGCTGCCGCCCGCTCGCCATCAAAGACCGGCCAGGGCGTCTCGCGCATGCCGGCGTACCAGTTGTTGTGGCGGCCATCCCAGTAGGCGATCTTGATCGATCCCAGGTCGACGTCATCCAGGCAGTTGCCGTTGACGCCCACGAAATCCCCACCCAGCTCGGCCAGGTGCCCGCGCGAGAAGGTGTGAATGCCGCAGGTCTTGCAGAAGTACCGGACCGAGATCTTGCCGCCCCAGGCGTAGATCCCCAGGTTGTCCTCGCCGGCCAGCAGCGTGAACGCCTCTGGCTTCACGCACGTGCCGGTCGACCCGATCTTCGTGCAGATGGTGCAGTTGCAACGGGACAGGCCGCCCGCAAGATTCAAGGCGACCTCAAAACGGACGGCGCCGCAATGGCAGCTTCCGCGGTGCTTGGCGGCGGTGGTGGTCAGCGCGTTTTTCATGGGCGGCTCCTTTTTGTTGGGTTGACGGATCGGTCTCGAATGTCGACAGGTTGCCACCCCGTTGTGTCAGCGGTATGTCAGGTATTGCATGCGCCGAACCGAACGCCTGTTCGCCCTGGCCGAATACCTGCGCGGGCGCCGTACGGGGGTCACCGCCGAGACCCTGGCCGCGCGCTTTGAGGTCACCGTGCGGACCATCTATCGCGATCTGGATTCGCTGCGCGCCGCAGCCTTGCCCGTGGGCGCCGAGCGCGGGCCCGGTGGCGGCTACGCGCTGGATCGCGACTACAGTTTGCCGCCGGTAAACTTCACAGCGCGCGAGGCGGCGCTGTTGTTGGCCCTGGGCCAGTTCGCCGCCGACATGCGGCTGTTGCCCTTCACCGAAACGGTGGCCTCCGCGCTGGACAAGGTGCGCGGCGCACTTTCGACGTCAGCGCAGCGCGAGCTTTTGACCCGCCTGAGGGAGATCTCTTTTCACGGCGTGCCGGCGCTGCCCTGCAAGAAGGAGGTGCGCGCCGCCCTCGAGCGCGCCTGGTTTGAACAGCGGCCGCTGCGCATCACCTACGTCGACGGCAACTTCATCGAGAGCAAACGCACCATCCGGGTGCTGGCTGTGTCCCTGGATCGCCACGAGACCCGCATCGACGCGATCAGCACCACCGACGGCGAACGCCGCCAGTTCCGCCTGGACCGCATCACCTGGGCGAAGGTGGACGAAGCCATCGAAGGGACCGCGCCGAGCTTGCGCGGGCTGAGCGCGGTGTCAAAGTCTGAACCCGGATGTCAAAGTCGACGGAAAGCGTGACGGAGAACCCGACGCCCGAGCTGTTCGCTTTCGATAACAGCTATGCGCGTCTGCCGGATCGCTTCTACGCGCGCGTCGCGCCCACGAAGGTCGGCGGCCCGCGGGTCGTCAGAATCAACCAGCCGCTGGCGGAGCTGCTTGGCGCCAGCGCGGAGCTGCTGGCGTCCAGCGTCGGAGCCGCGCTGCTGGTCGGCAATGAACTCCCGCGCGGCGCGGAGCCGCTCGCCCTCGCCTATGCTGGCCATCAATTCGGCGGATTCGTCCCGCAGCTCGGCGACGGGCGGGCCATCCTGCTGGGCGAGGTGGTCGGCAAGGACGGACAGCGGCGCGACATCCAGCTCAAGGGCTCTGGGCGCACGCCGTTTTCGCGGGGCGGCGACGGACGCGCCGCGCTTGGCCCCGTGCTGCGCGAGTACCTGGTCAGCGAGGCGATGGCGGCGCTGGGCATACCCACCACGCGTGCCCTCGCCGTGGCTACGACGGGCGAGCGCGTCCTGCGCGAGGAAGCCCTGCCGGGCGCGATCCTCACGCGCGTGGCGGCCAGTCATCTTCGCGTGGGGACGTTCGAGTTCTTCGCCGCCCGCGGGGATCAAGAGGCGCTGGTGGCGCTGACCGCCCACGCGCTGGCGCGCCACTATCCTCGTGCCGCCGGCAGCGGCAACGATGCGCTGGCCCTGCTGGAGCAGGTGATCGACGCGCAGGCGAACCTGGTCGCGCGCTGGCTGGGCGTCGGCTTCGTCCACGGCGTCATGAACACCGACAACACCGCCATCTCTGGCGAGACCCTCGACTACGGGCCGTGCGCGTTTCTCGACCAGTACGATCCCCGCCGGACGTTCAGCTCGATCGACCACCAGGGCCGCTATGCCTTTTCGAATCAGCCGCGCATCGCGCACTGGAACATGGCCCGTCTCGCCGAGGCGTTGCTGGGGCTGCTGTCCAAGGACGAGGAGGAGGCGGTCCGGCTTGCCAAGGAGCGGCTCGAACGCTTTCCGGCTTGCTTCGAGGCCGCGCATCTGCGGGTCTTGCGCGCCAAGCTCGGACTCGCGCACGACGATCTCTCCACCGACCTCTCCACCGACGCCGATGACGCCACCGACGCCGACGACCGCGCGCTCGCCCACGATCTCCTCGGGCGCCTCGCCGAGAACCACGTCGACTTCACGTTGTTCTTCCGTCGCCTGTGCGCATCCGCCGTCGACCCTTCCGCTGACGCGGCCATCCTACCGATGTTCGACAATCCAGACGCCTTCCTCACCTGGGCCGAAACCTGGCGGCAACGGTTAGACACCCAGGCCGTCACCCCCGAGGCGCGCGCCTCTGCGATGAGGCGCACCAACCCTGCCTTCAATCCCCGCAACCATCGCGTGGAAGAGGCCATCGAAGCCGCCGTCCGCCGCAACGACTTCGGCCCCTTCGAGGTGCTGGCCGATGTGCTGACCAAGCCCTTCGACGACCAGCCAGAGCTCGCCTATCTCGCGGATCCACCAGGGGCTGACCAGCGCATGTACCGGACGTTCTGCGGAACCTGAGCGCGGTCGCGTCGCGATCGGCCAGCACCGGACGCGGCAGCCTCTGCTCAGACCCGCTCGCTTCGGTGTGGTTGCCGATCTCGTGGCTTCGTTCGTCGTACAACCGTTAATTTCGAGCTGGTGCCGGAGACGAGACTTGAACTCGTAAGCCCGTAAAGGCGGCGGATTTTGAGTCCGCTGCGTATACCATTTCGCCACTCCGGCAGATGAATGAACCGAACTGCTTGCGTTGCTTCTGCGTGCCCCCTTCGTCCTGTGTAACCCAGCTCGATCCGGCCGCCGTCGCCGCCTGAGAAACCACCACCGGCAGGGCGAGAATCTTCCCCGTTGCGACGCTCAAGTCAACCGCCACCCGCGCAAGATCCGCGAACATGAGCTAACGCTGGGCAGACGTCTACTTGCCGCCGCGGTCCTGATCGTCGTTGAACCCCTCTGGCGAGATAAGGCCTCCGAGGATGATTTCTCCAGGGTAAGGCTCCGGCGATGGGTCTGGTCCTTCAGATGTTGTCGAGAGTCTGGCCGGTTCCGAGGACTCATGGGTCGGTTGCCAGCGCTCCATCAGGCTCCAAAGGGCGCGAAGGCCAAAAGCCTGAGTCCACAGCTGCCCCCCGAACACCATGACCATGGCCACGGCGAAGGCCAGCGCCCCTCGTTTCCGCGCATATTGGAGGCGTGCCCTGCAGTCGCCCGTGACCACCGTACCGTCAGACCGACGGGTCAGCCGCATGCAAAGCGGACCTGCGGCTCGCGCAATCACCTCGATGGCCTCTTCGGGCGCCATCGCGGCGACGTTGTAGACGTGGTTTCGACACGACCCGCAATACCGGACGCGGTCGTCACCGGTCATGCTCCCCCAGGATACAGGGCAGGGAGTCACGATTCGGAGAGCATCGAGCCGATCGCGTTGCCTCATGCGTGTACAGACGCCTGGCGGGGCGGAAGGTTCTCGGAGAATTTGGCGATGAAGATGGTCGACCCAGGTCACGTCGGGATTGGCTATTTGCGTTCGACATCGGGAGCGCGTCTTCAATAGGATGAGAAGAATGAACCGACGGCTCACCGGGTTCGCGCTTTTGATGCTGGCGACGGCGAGTTGCGGGGGGACGACGGCGCTGTCGGCCGACGGCGGAGCCGGGGCGGTGCCAGTGAATCACCGGAGCAGCGCCGAGACGTGCGAGCGGGAGCGGGCGCCCGGCGCTTGCGATCCGCCGGTCAGCGTGGCGATGCAATGCACGGCCGACTCTGATTGCGCGACAAGCACGAACGGGCGATGTAACAACACCATCCATCTCCCTGGGTGCGAATGCACCTATGACCAGTGTTTCGCCGATAGCGATTGCACGACCGCCGGTCCGTGCGGCTGCCGCGCCACTGGCGTCACCACCGGTCCATGGAACCGCTGCCTGGCGGGCAACTGTCGCACCGACAGCGAGTGCGGGCCCGGGAACTATTGCTCGCCGACGGTCGGCTTTGATTGTGGGCCTTACACCGGCGTGGTCGGCTATTACTGTCACCACCCAAAAGACGCATGCATTAATGATAGCGACTGTACTCAGGGCGACTGTCGCTATGACCCCGCCTCCGGCGGCTGGGCCTGCGCGACCGGCAAATGCACCGGCTGATCGTCTTTGTTGCTACTGGATCTCCAGCAGCTCCAGCTCGTAGACCAGATCGCCCTTGGGCTGCCCGCGTCCCGGCTTGGCGCCGAAGGCCAGGTCGCGGGGGATCCAGACGCGGACCTTGTCGCCGACGACCATTTGCAAAAGGGCGTCGTGCCAGCCGCGCATGACGCCGGTCATGGGGAAGATCGCCGCGTGGCGGGCCATCACCGACGATTCGACGAGGCGGCCGTCGGCGGTCCAGCCCGAGAAGTGCAGCATCACCTGGTTGGTGTCCAGCGGGTGGACGGTGCCGGTGCCCTTCTTCAGGGTCTCGACGGCCAGACCCGATGGCTGCTTGGTCGCCTTGGCCGGCGGCGACTTCAAGCTGCGCGGGGTGGGCGGCGCCTTGACGATGTCGTACAGCTCGATCTCGAAGGTGGTGTCGATGGGCGGGGGCGCGTCGTCATCGCCGGCGCGGAAGGTCAAACGGGCCGGCACCCAGACGCGGCATTGTTCGCCCACGGTCATCTTCTTCAGCGCTTCGGTGATGCCGGGAAACGCAGTCACCAGACATTGGTTCTGGGGATCGCCCCAATGGCGCGTGTCGGACAGGAACGTGCCGTCGCGTTTCCACGCCGAGAAATGCAGCTTCACGCAATCGTTCGACTGCGGGTGCTGGGTGCCACGACCCGGCCGCAGGATCTTGATGGCGACGCCCGACGCCGTCTTGATGGCGCCCGCGGGCGGCGCGGCCACGTCAGGCGGCGCCGGGAGTTGACCCGGCGCCAAGGGCGCGGTCTCGACGACCACGCGCAGAACGAAAGCGGCTAGCGCGGCGGCGGTGCTCAACCGCGGCGGACCAACTTGAAGTAATCAAGCGCGATCCAGAAACCGCTGGAGGCGCCGTTCTTGCCGGTGACGGTGAACTTGAAGGTGTGGTTGCCGGCGCCGAGGTTCAACGTGCTGAGATCGAGCTCGGGATAGACCGTCCCCGCGTTGAATCCATCCTGGGTGCCGCCCTGGTTGACGCCGTCGATGCTCAGCTGCCAGATGCCGCGGTTGTTGCCTTGCTTCTGGCGCGGGCGGATGCCCCACACGCCGGTCGACGGCACATTCAGGGTGAAGGAAACGAAATCTCCGACGGCGAGGCCCTCCAGGATCACGCCTGCGCCGTTGCTGGCGCCGGGGTCAGTGAACACGCGCTCGACGCGCCCCGCGGTGAACCCGGCGACGGTGGCCGATTCCGCCTGCGTGGTGCTGGCCAACCCATAGACGCTGACCCGGTTCGAAAGCCCGGCCACGTAGACCTTGCCGTTGGCGATGACGGGAGCCGTGCCCTTGGTGAAGTTCTGCGGGTTGTCCACCGACGTGAACGTGCTGTTCCACAGCTCGCGGGTCAGATCGTTGGCATCGAAGGCGCGCAGCACGCCGGGGACGACGTTGTGGTTGGCGTCTCCGGACAGCGGCATGGTCGCCCACAAGATGCCGTTCGACGTACCGTTGGCCGACAGCGACATCATGCCGCCCGGCATTCCTTGCGGCGGCAGCACGTTGGCCACCGATGCGGCGGGCGTGTTGAAGGTGCTGCCGTTGAACCGCCACATGCGGCCGAAATCGTTTTCGCCCCAGGTGTAAAGGTTCAGACCGCCGGGGCTGTTCCACGACACCATGCTGCCGTGCAGGTGGTGGGTCAGCCCGCTGCGAACGTTGTCCGGATCGACGCAATGCCATTTCTGCGGGATGCCGCCGTCGTTGGCGGTCATGTGGGTCATGTTGTTGCCGTCGACCAGATAGCAGGTGCCGCCGCCTTTCCCGCCCATGATCAAACGGCTGGTGCCGGGAACGAAGATGGGTCCCGACGAGCCGAGATCGTTGTCGCTGGCGTTCAGGCTGGCAAAGTTGGACGGCGTGAAAAAGTCCTGGACCCCCAGGGTGGGCGACAGCCGCAGCAGCGATTCGCCAAAGCTGCTGGTGCCGTTCCAGGTGCCGTTGCCGGTCGGATAGTAAAGGTTGCCGCTGCCGTCGATGACCGGGCCGGCGCCGGCCATCCAGATCCCCGCCTGACCGTTGCCGGGCGCGGCGCTGAAGGCGTTCGCCTGTGACAGATCGCCGGTGTTGAACGCCAGCACGCGCCCTTCGTACGGCGTGGTGTCGCAGTGCGAAGACCAACCGACGTAGACCTTGCCCTGGGACAGCGCCAGGGCGGGGCGCTGGTTGTTGGTCTTGGGATCGATCGTCCCGATGGTGCGGGCGGCGACGCGTTCATTGCCGTTGGTGACGTCCAGGGCACGAATCCGCTGGACGAAGGTGCTGCCTCCCTCGACGGTGCGGGTCACCACGAACAGCGTGTTCGCCGTCCCGTCGATGACCGGCGTGCCGACGATGCCCATGTTGCCGCTGAAATCGTTGTAGGTGCCGGCGCCGCAGGCCTGTCCGACCTCGGTGTGGTTGGGCGGGCGGCCGCCGTTGTTGAAGTTGCGGGACCACAGGGCGACCGGGTTGCCGGTGCCGGCCAGGTCGGCGTCGAACGCGGAGACGGTGTTGTTCACGGTGGCCACGAACACGACGTTGTGCGTGCCGCCGGCGATCGACAGTCCCGACGCGTACAGCGGCTGGGCGTAGACCTGATCGTCGACGGTGATGGTGAACAGTTTGGCGAAGGTCGCCAGGTTGACGTTGGTGGTGTTCAGCGCCGTCTCGCTGACGTTGGCGCCCGTGCGCTGGGCGTTATAGGCGCGCTGGGTGACGCTGAATCCGGACAGCGCTTCCGAGGCCGTTCCAAACTGATCGGCTTCCTCTTCAGGCGCGCAGCCGCTCAAGGCGACTGTCGAAACCGAAAGGAGAGCGAAGATCGAAATCCGAGCCCAAGGGCGATGCGGTCTCGATGGCATGGTGGCCTCTCTTTGTAGAAAGTGGACGCGCGCGAACACACAGGCCAAAAGCAGGGGGCAATTGACCCAGATTCAACGGCGACGCTATTTCTGCCCGTCGTTCTTGTCAACGCGATCGAATAGATCACGCCGGTGCGGTGTACCGCTGCTCGATGGCGTTTCGGATCCGGGCCCGTGACAGTACCGCGTCACGACGGGCGTTGGCCTCGATGGCGGCGACCTCGGCGGCCAGAGTCGTATCCTTGATGGCGTCGCGGAACCAGGTCGAGTAATCGCCCCGTTGCAGGTGGTGCAGCCAGGTGGCGTCGTCAATGCCGTCGGCAACTTGTAAGAAGACTTGCAGATTTTGAGCGCGCAAATTCAGCTTTTCCTGCGGTCCCCGAAAATAAAAGCTCTTGTCCGGCCCCAGCTCGCCGGCGGCGTATTTCCGTACGTGACGCCGCCGTTCCGTGCGCGGCTGGTCGATCAAAAATCGCACGGGCGGCTCTGCGCTGGTGCGTCGCCAGGCCAGGGCCTCACCCGGCGGCAAGGCGGCTTCGTCGACGGGAGGCAGCCGCGCCCCGACGACGCGTGCGAATTCACCCAGCGTGCGCGCCGGTTCGGCGCCGATGGCGATGGCCAGCTCCACCGTCCCCAGCACCGCCGGCGAGACATGTTCCGGGTGCACGGTGATGAAGACCAGGTTCTCCAGGCGCCCCGGCATCGTCACCGCCGCCGCCTTCCACTCGCGCGGCCACAGGTGATGGGTCTCGTCGATGATGATCCAGTGCGGGTGTCCCGTCCGCCCCCGTAGCTCCATCAATCGCGAGAAGAGCGTGTCGAAAAAGGCCGGCCGATCGGCGACGGCGATGCCCATCAGGTTGGCCACCACGTTCTGGCTGGGCTTGGCCAGCACCTCCAGCAGCTCGTCGGCGCCGGGCGGGTGTTCGGCGCTTCCCAGCACGGTGGCCGCGTCCAGTTCGCTGTAATCGCCCTCCGGATCGATCACGCAGTACTGATACCCGCGGCTGGCCACGACCTCCAGAAACGCCGTCGCCAGCGTCGATTTGCCGCTGCCGGAGGTGCCGGCGATCAGAAGGGGCGGGGCATAGGCGCTGACCCGAATCGGCGTGTCGTCGGCGATGGATTTGCCGATGGGCAGGTCGTGCCTTTCCAGGCGCGGGGCCAGGGCGCCCAGATCGCTGTCCACCAGGGCGTCGCACAGCTCCCGCACGCCGGCGCCGCGCTCGCCCACTGTCACCAGGTCGGCGCGCTCTTTCAGCATCGGCAACGCATTGGCCACCGCCACCGCGCATTCGCACACGGCCAGGAAGGCGTGATCGTTCTCGGCGTCGCCGACAGCGATCGCGTTGTGAGGTGACAGGCCCAGCTCGGTCAGGGCGGCGGTCAGGCCGACGGCCTTGTTGATGCCCGACGGCAGCACCATCACCGCGCCTTTGTTGAAGATGACCTGCAGCTCCAGGCCCAGCGTGCGGATCGCCTCCAGCGTTTCCATCTCGTGCGGGCGCCAGGTGGCGACGATGACCCGACCGACCGACAGCGGCTGCACGCCCTTGCTGCGCAGCAAGGTCACGAACTGTTCCGGCGGCGGCTCGGCCAGGGCGCGGACGTCGTGCGTGGTGGGGTTATAGACGACAGCGCCGTTTTCGGCGACGACCAGATCGAACGTCGCGACCTCGGGAAAGACATGGACCAGATCTTCGACCTGCCGCCCGGTGACCAGGATCAGCTTGCGACCGGAGGCGCGCGTTCGTGCCAGCGCCGCCAGAACGTCGGCATCGACCTTGCCTTCGTGAGCCAGGGTTCCGTCATAGTCGGTGGCCAGGACGTGATAACGCATGGAGGCCCAGCTCGGGGCCTGGGACAACCTGGTGCTGTCCGTCGGGGAAGCAAGCTGGATCCGTATCTTCTCTGTATTCTTTTCGGGGGGTGCTCCCCTGGCGCGGGGTCGTCACTACCTTCTCGGGACAGAAGGAGGATCCCATCGTGCGAATAGCTGAGATCGCCCCGCTTTATGAAAGTGTTCCGCCCAAACTGTACGGGGGCACGGAACGTGTCGTTTCCTACCTGACCGAGGAGCTGGTCGCCGAGGGGCACGACGTGACGCTGTTCGCGAGCGGCGATTCCCAGACCAGCGCCGAACTGGTGCCTATGTGCAAACAGGCGCTGCGCCTGGGCGGAAACTGCGTGGACCAGATGGCCCACCACATGCGCATGGTCGAGGAGGTTTACCGCCGCGCCGACGAGTTCGACCTCCTGCACTTTCACATCGACTACATGCATTTTCCCACGTCGGCGCGGACCGAAGCGGCGCGCGTCAGCACGATGCATGGGCGGCTGGACATCCCCGACCTGGAGCCGCTGTACCGGACATTTCCCGACGAGCCGGTGGTGTCGATCTCGGACAGCCAGCGGCAGCCGGTGTCCTTCGCCAACTGGGTCGGCACCGTGCACCACGGTCTGCCCACCGACCTCCTGCAGTTCCAGCCGCGCGCGGGCCAGTACCTGGCGTTTCTGGGGCGTATCTCGCCGGAGAAAAGACCCGACCGGGCCATCGAGGTGGCGCGGCGAACCGGGATCCCGCTGAAGATGGCGGCCAAGGTCGACGCCGCTGACCGCGTCTATTACGAGCAGGTGATCAAGCCCCTGATGGATCCGGGCATCGTCGAATACATCGGCGAGATCGGCGAGTCCGACAAGAGCGCGTTCCTGGGCGACGCGCTGGCCCTGATGTTCCTCATCGATTGGTCAGAGCCGTTCGGCCTGGTGATGATCGAATCGATGGCCTGCGGCACGCCGGTGGTGGCTTGCCCGCGCGGTTCCGTTCCGGAGGTGATCGAGGAAGGCAAGACCGGCATGCTGGTCGACGACGTCGATGGCGCGGTGGCCGCCTTGAAGAACATCGAGGCGTTCGATCGGGCCGGCTGTCGCGAGCGGTTCGACGAACGGTTTGTCGCCTCACGTATGGCCGGCGACTACCTGGAGCTTTTTCGCGATCTCAGCCATGGGCGTAAACTGGCAGCGACCCGCACGGTGGTAGGAGGCTGAGTCCGCGCAAGATGGACGATGAAGATGGACGATGACGTCATCCAGAT
>JAXDMH010000706.1:0-6427 GCA_034666225.1 Myxococcales bacterium | reverse complement strand
AATCCTGGCGTTGTCCTTTTCGCCGCCAGAGCGCAACACCAGGCCGAAGCTGCGGGCGGTGTCCAGGGTGTCGACCATGTGCAGGTAGTGGGCCCAACTCTCCGCCCAGTCTTCCCAGGGATGCATCGATGCATAGGAGCTGACAAAGTTGCTCCGCCAATCCCGTGGCGCTCCGTCACGGTAATGAGTCTTTACCGCTTCGTCGTACGAGGCGCGCTCGTCGCCAAACAGCTGACGAAACGGTTCCAACGACGTCGAGTTGGCGATCAGGCGGTCCCAATAATAGTGGCCAATCTCATGGCGAAAATGCCCTACCAACGTTCGATAGGTCTCTCCCAGCTCAAGCCGGGTCTTTTCACGAAAAGGAGAGTCCGCCTCCGCGATATTGAGGGTGATCAGACCATCGTCGTGACCGATCAATACCTTTCCCTCGCCAGGAGAATCCTTCTTGAATGCGAATGCCAACCCGCCCGGCGTTTCGGCGCGCGCCTCGACCGGCAGACCCAATGCCAGCAGCGTATAGATGAGCCGGCGCTTGCTCTGCTCTATGCCCAGCCAGGCGTCTTTGGCCTTCGGATCGGATAGATTGGGGATGACGTCGTTGAGCCGACACGCTCGGCAGAAACGATGGCCGTCGGACTCGGCAACCGCCCAGTTGCAGGCTCCATGATCAATCTGGTTACCGCACAGCCGGTAGCGGGCCTGTCCAGCATCCGGGGACGGGGCGACAAAAAGGCCCTCACTGCCGGGTGCATGTTCAAGCGCCGAAAGAGTGGAACGGTCGGGCAGGTAGGCCAACGCGTGACCGCAGCGCGTGCACTGCGAGTTTTCAAAATAGACAGCTTCGCTACAGGCCGAGCAAGCGAACAGTTTCATCGGGACTCCGTATCAGGGCGATGGTCCAGGAAACGCTAAGACCCCAGGCACCAAGCGCAAGACGTTCGGGTTGCTCAATGTCGGTGTCTTACGCACCGAGCGACGTGGGAAGCGGGCGTGTAGTTGTCGCGGAGCCTGACCGAAATGTTGAACCTTGAATCGGGGAGACCTTAGTCTTCTCCGTAGCGCTGATGAATGAATTATCGACAGCCTCCCTCTGTCCCGGGTCGGCTACGCTCCTTGTCGTCGAGGACGACGAGGATTCCCGCTGTGCCATTGTGGATCTCCTGGAAGAGACGGGCTACACGGTGATTGCTGCCGTGAACGGCCGTGAGGCATTGCGCGTCTTGCGTGAGGGATTGCTGCCGCGTGGGATCGTGCTGGACCTGATGATGCCAATCATGGACGGATGGGATTTTCGCGCGGATCAGCTCAGGGATCCGCGGCTCAGCAAGATTCCCGTCGTCCTCATGACCGCGGCTGGCTTCAGCCCCGAGACGATCGAGACGCAGCTCCATGGTGTGGAACTGGTGAGAAAGCCGCTGAGCGCTGAAAAATTTCTTACGGCAGTCGCGCGCGCGTGTTCTTTGACCTAGTGCCTCACCACAGTGATTTTGAAAGGTTGGTTTGGTCGTCATCGAAACAAGGCAATTGGATCTTCTGGAAAGAGCGGACCGCAGCCCAAGGCCCGCATCACGCTCGACGTCTTCTCAGCGTTGAAGGGCCTGGGGCGAGGCCCGCACGGCGCGGGCCGAATAGTACAATTTGCTCGGACGATCGACCCGCGACGATCGGAGATCCCCCGGCTTCGAGGGATGTCTCCGTCGCAAGGTTGTGCGGGTGAGGCGCGGATCGTAAGGTTGTTCCCGACTGAAGTGCACCTGCCGCGCCTTACGGTCCTCCCCCGAGGCCCTTCAATGCCGTGATAGAAATCGAGCGTTGACTGGGCCTCGTGGTCCGGTCCGTTCTGGTCGGAAGGAATTCGGACTGAACCTCAGGAGACATGTCGGTCAACCTTTCAAATTCCCTGTGGCGAGGTACTAGCGGGCTATCAATCGTCGCTCTAGCGTCCTGAGCGGCGGCGTGGCTTGCGCACGGCGCGGATCCGGCCGCTCTCGCCGCCGCCGGCGTAAAAGAGATCGCCTTGATCCGACTCCAGCCCGCTGACGCCTGCGCCTGCGGGCATGGTCAGGCGGGTCAGCACCTGGCCGGTTTGGGGGTCGACCTGGCGAATGTCGGCGTCGTCGCCTTCCCAGGTCCCGTGCCACAGCTCGCCGTCCACCCAGGTGACGCCGGTGACGAAGCGGTTCGATTCGATCGTGCGCAGGATGGCGCCGGTGTCGGGATCGATCTGGTGGATCTTCCGGTCGCGGTATTGCCCGACCCACAGCGTGCCCTCGGCCCAGGTCAGTCCCGAGTCACGCCCGCCGCCAGGCGCCGGGATCGTCGCCACGATCTGGCCGGTGGCCGGATCGATCTTCTGGATGCGTTCGTCGGCGATCTGGAAGAGGTGCCGGCCGTCGAAGGCCGTCCCGGCATCGCAGGTGACGTCCAGGGCGCGCACGGTCTGGCCGGTCGTCGGCTCGAAGGCCTGCAGCTTCTCGCCGCTGGCGAACCAGACCAGCGTGCCGTCAAAGCTGACGCCACGGATGTGCGGGGCGCCTGGGAACGGTCCGTACTCGCGCAAGATCTCGGCGGGCTCGGCGGGCTCGGCGAGCTCGGCTGGCTGAACAGTGTCGTTCTCGCTTCTCATCGTCTGTTTCTAGCCGAATCCGTCGGTGACCGGGAGTAACAAGGTCGTCGCGAAACCGGCCACCGGCGCCGAGAGCCAGCGTTGCGAGCGGCCGCGGCCCAGCGCCCGCACCTGGCCTGCCTGCTCGAGGGCCACCAGGGCCCGCTGTGCCGTTCGTTGACTGGACCCCAGGGCCAGCGCCAGCGCCGAGGTCGACCAGGCCTCGCCATCGGCCAGCAGCGCCAGGACCGCGGCGTCGGGGCTTTCGATGGGCGGCGCCAGCAGCCGGACGGTGACCTCCCCGCGCGGCACCAGGGTGAAGCCACCGGCGGTGGCCTTGATCTCGGCGAGCGGCCGCAGTGGATGTCGCAGGCGTCCCATCTCGACGCGCAGCCGGACGCGGTGGGACGGGTTCGTCCGGCGCGCGCCGAACGCCCGCTGGATCAGCTCGTCGCGCGCCGCTTCGCCGGGCCACGCCTCTGCCAGACAGCGCAGCAGCGCGAACAGCACCGGCCGGCGGGCGAGTTGCACCACCCGCGGTCCCCAGCGGGCCGCCCGCCGGCAGCCGTCGACGACCAGGTCCGGTGAGGCGAGCACCGCCTCGACCTCGGCCAGCGTCAGTGACCGCGCCTGGCCCGCGGCGACCAGGCGCGCCGCCGGCAGCACCAGGGTGCGTCCCGCCTGCGCAACCTCCGCGCACAGCGCCCCGATGCCCGATCGCGCGGCGGCTTCTTGGGCGCGGGCCAGGGCCGCGCGGGCCGGCGCGGCTCGCCCACGGCGCAGCGCGATCTCGAAGGTGACCAGCGCAGCGACGGCCGCCAGCCGCGCCGGCCCGTCGGCAAGCGCCAGCCTGGCGCAGGCGCCCTCCGCCTCGTCGACCCGGCCCAGCAGCAACAGGCGTCGGATCTGCAACAGCCGGGCGTGGGTGGCGTTTTCCTGATCGCCGTGAGCGGCGAACGTGCGCAGCGCTTCGGTCAGCGCCCGGGCCGGCCAGACGAGATCGCGCGCCGCCAGCGCCACCTCCGCTTCCGCCGTCAGACAGCGCGCCCGCCCGACACTCTCGCGCGGACCAAAGTCCCGCGCCGCCCGTCGCAGCAACTGTCGCGCACGCGTCAGCTCTCCCAGCTGGGCCATGGCGATCCCGCGCAGCGCCAGGGCCGCCGGATCGTCACGCAAGGCGACGCGCTTCAGCGCACCCAGCGGATCTCCCGCGCGCAGCGCACGCCCGGCCGCTGTGATCGCCGAATCCATCGCGACGAATCCTAACCTCGTCGCCGTTGTTACTCCCGCTTCGTTTCGGTCGGCGGTATTTTCCGAGGCACCACGGAAGGAGAGAGGACCGATGACAAAGCACACGACTGGAACACGGAAAGAGTGGCTGGCAGCGCGGCTGGACCTGCTGGAGGCCGAGAAGGAACTGACCCGGCGCAGCGACGAGCTGGCGCGCCGACGGCAAGAGCTGCCCTGGGTGCCGATCGAAAAGCAGTACCGATTCGACACCGACGACGGAAGCGCCTCGCTGGCGGACCTTTTCAAAGGGCGCTCGCAGTTGATCGTCTACCACTTCATGTTAGGGCCCGATTACAAGGCGGGGTGTCCGTCCTGCTCGGCGATCGCGGACGGATTCGCCGGCTCCGTCGTCCATCTGGAGAACCACGACGTCTCGTTCACGGCGGTGTCGCGGGCGCCGCTGGCGAAGGTGCAGGGGTACAAGCGGCGGATGGGCTGGAGCTTCCCGTGGGCGTCGTCGTTCGAAAGCGATTTCAACTATGACTTCCACGCGGGGATCAGCGAGGAGCAGCAGCGGTCGGGGGTCTCGGAGTACAACTTCCGCTCGCAGGACGAGAAGGCAGCGCTGGAGGGAGGCAAGACGGGGGTGGGCGCCGCGATCGCCGCCGGCGTCGGCACCGACTGGCCGACGTTCTGGCGAGAGCGGCCGGGCATGAGCGCCTTCGCGATCGAGGACGGCGTCGTCTATCACACCTATTCCGCCTATGCGCGCGGCCTGGACGGCCTGTGGGGCATGTATCAGTGGCTTGATCGCGCACCAAAGGGACGCAACGAGACGGGACTGTGGTGGCGTCGCCATGACGAATACAGTGACGAATACAGTGACGAGCACGGCAAGCGCTGAGGACCAGATGGTTGTCACGGCGCGATTTCTTGGCGTGGCGGCGCTGCTCTTCGCGGCCAGTGTCGCGGGAACGATCGCCTGGTGCGCGTCGATGTCGGCGATGGGCGACATGCCGATGCCGGGCGGCTGGACGATGTCGATGGCCTGGATGCGGATGCCCGGGCAAACCTGGCCCGGCGCCGCGGCGTCGTTCCTTGGCATGTGGATCGTGATGATGGTGGCGATGATGCTGCCGTCGTTGATCCCGATGCTGTGGCGATACCGCCAGGCCGTTGGTGATTCGGGCGATGGGCGCCTCGGTCGGCTGACTTTTCTGGTGGGCGTGGGTTATTTCTTTGTCTGGACCGTGTTCGGAATGGCCGCCTTTCCACTGGGCGTCGCGCTGGCCACGCTGGAGATGCAACAGCCGCCGCTGGCGCGCGCGGTGCCCATCGCCATCGGCGTGGTCGTCCTGCTGGCCGGTGGGCTGCAGTTGACCACGTGGAAGGCGCGTCAGCTCGCCTGCTGCCGGGAGGCACCGGGCCCCGGCCGCACGTTGCCCGGCGACGCGCGTACCGCCTGGCGACATGGCCTGCGCCTGGGCCTTCACTGCAGCACCTGCTGCGCCAGCCAGATGGCGATCCTGCTGGTCATCGGCGTCATGGACCTGCGCGCGATGGCTGTCGTGGCTGCCGCCATCACCATCGAACGTCTCGCCCCGGCCGGCGAGCGCGTCGCGCGGGCCACCGGAGCCGTCGTCGTCGGGGCAGGGGTGGTTCTGATCGCGCGCGCCGCCGGGCTTGGCTGAGTGAGGTGCGGTCAAGTTCCATTGTTGACCATGAATCTCCTTGCCTCCGTCGCCCAGCCGATGCACAAAAATATATCGCTGTTGGTTCGACAGTTCGTTGCCTCCCATTGTTGCTGCTGGGAGCATCGGTTCTCGCCGCTTCTGCCTGCACGAAAGTGGGGACGGCTGCGCCCGGCGACGCAGGCTCTGCCCGGGACGACAGCGGCAACGGCGACGGCGTGACGGGCTCTGGCGGAAGCCCGGCAGGGACGGGTGGCGGCAACGGCAGCGGCGGGAGTTCGGGCGGCGCGGGGAGCGGCGGCAACAACGGGGGCGGCGGCGGGGGCGGACGCGGCGGCAACGGGGGCGGCGATCCCGGCACCATCGGGACCACCGTCCCGACCGGGCAGCCGACGTTGCCTTCGGGTCGCGGCGCGATCATGCCGTTCACCGAATACGAGGCGGAGGCCGGCACGACGATGGGCGGCACCCCCCTGGGGCCCACGCGCAACGTCAACAGCACGAACGACATCGCCGCCGAGGCGTCGGGCAGACAGGCCGTGCGGCTGGCCACGACCAACGCCTACGTCGAATTCAAGAACAGCAATCCCAGCAACTCGATCGTGGTTCGTTATTCAATCCCCGACGGCGGACTGGACAGCACGGCGACGTTGAGCCTGTACGTCGACGGCAAGTTCCGCCAGAAGTTGAAGGTCACCTCTCGTTACACCTGGTCGTATGGTGGCGCCAACGACTTCGCGAACACGGGCGTCCAGAACAACCAGGGCGCGGGGACGCCGCACCACTTTTTCGACGAGACGCACGCGCTGGTCGGCGACATCCCGGTCGGCGCCATGGTCAGGCTGCAGAAGGACAGCGACGACACCGCCGCCCACTACGACATCGATCTCATCGACAT
>JAXDMH010000705.1:0-2543 GCA_034666225.1 Myxococcales bacterium | reverse complement strand
GGCACCTGGCTCGGGCAGCTGCGGCCCGAGCGACTGGAGGTTCCCCGGCTGCCCCAGGCGCCGCCGGCGACCGCCGCGGCGGCGACGTCCGTGGTTTGGGATCTGGGCGCCGGCGCCCAGGCGTCACTGGCGGAAGGCGGTCTGGCCGCGGGCGCCAGCGCGCTGCTGTCCGTACACACGGGCGCGCGCGGACCGGGCCTTTTGGTGCGCGCCGCCGGCACGACCGCACGCGAGGTCACCGTGGGCGCGCACGCCGCCTCGTGGCGCCGCTGGGACGTCACCGTCGGTCCGTCGTATCAGCTTCCCGTCGGCGCGTGGCGACTGACCACCAGCGTCGGTTTTTCCGCCGGGTGGCTGTCCGCGCAGGGGCGCGACTTTCCCCAGAATCAAACCTCCACCCGCTTTTCACCGGGCCTGGCCGGTCAGGTCCAGCTGGCTCATCCGTTCGGGGCGTGGTCACCCTGGCTGTCGGTCGGCGCCTCCGCCGCCATTTACAACGAACCCCTCACCGTCACCGGCAGCGCCGCCCAGCGCGCCTTGCGACCGATCGAACTGGCGATCGGCCTGGGCGTGTCGATCAGATGGCTGCCCTGATCAAACGGCGCTTCGAGCGGCGGTGCAGCCAGCGACGAATCCTTCCGCGACCCGCGGGTTCGACGCCCAGTGCGCGTGCACATAGCTGCCCAGCACCGACCCGGCCCGATAGCCTTCGGTGACGGCGACGACGACGCCCGGACGCTGGATGGTGTACGCGCCGGAGACCGACTCGGCGCCCTCCAGGCGCGAATAGCGAAACTGATGGCCGCGGAAGCGCAGACCGGGCGGTCCCAGCAGCGACGGCCGCTGCGTCTCCACCTCGACGTATCCGATGGCTTCCAGCCGGTCGGACATCACGGCGGTGCCGGGAAGAACGCCAACCATGGCGTGCACCTGACCGTCCAGACCGCGCACGGCGCCGGCCAGGTACATCAGCCCGCCACATTCGGCATAGACCGGCTTGCCCGCGCCGGCAAAGCGCGCGATGTCTTCGCGCATCGATCGGTTGCCAGCCAGCGCGGCGGCGTGCACCTCCGGATAGCCGCCGCCGATGTAGAGGCCGTCGACGTCGGGAAGCCGGGCATCGCCCAGCGGCGAGAAGCGCACCAGTTCAGCGCCCAGCGTTTCCAGACGGCGCAGGTTGTCCTCGTAATAAAAATGAAAGGCGTCGTCCAGCGCGACGCCGATGCGGCAACGGCCCGCTGCCGACACGCGCGTCGGCGTCGGCGCGACTTCCATCGCCGGCAGCGGCGGCGCGCTGCGCGCCAGGGCCAGGACAGCGTCGAGATCGATCTCCTCGGCCACCTGCCGGCCCCAGCCGTCGATGACCACCTCGGGAACGGCGGCGCGGTCGGCGCTGCGCAACCCGAGGTGTCGTTCCGGAAAGGCGAGCCGGCCCTGGCGAGTAAGGCCGCCCAGAATCGGCGGCGACTGCTGCGCCTGGCGCAGGAGCTGGACGTGCCCCCGCCCCCCCACGTGGTTGCAGATCACGCCACCGACGGTGAGGTCGCGATCGAACGCGGCGAAACCGCCCACCAGCGCGGCGATGCTGCGGGCCACGCCCGAAGCGTCGACGACCAGCAGGACCGGCGCGTTCAACCACTTGGCCATCTCTGCCGTCGAGCCGACGTCGGCCGTGGGCGAGGCGCCGTCGAAGAGACCCATCATCCCTTCGATGATGGCGATGTCAGCGCCGGCGCAGGCACGAACGAACGTCGCCGTGGCCGCCGCGCGACCCATCATCCAGCCGTCCAGGTTGTGACTGGGACGGCCGGCGCCGCGCTGGTGATAGGTCGGGTCCAGGTAATCTGGCCCGCATTTGAAGACCGCCACCGTCAGGCCGCGGGCCCGCAGCGCCCGACAGAGCCCGACGGTGACGGTGGTCTTGCCGACGCCGCTCCCGGCGCCGGCGACCACCAGCCGCGGAATGACCGTCACTTCCCGAAGGCCTTGGCGTCTTCGGCGAAGGCCTTCATGCCCTCGTCGCTCAGCGGGTGATCGGCGACGGTGGCCAGGATGGCGGCCGGCACGGTCAGGATGTCCGCTCCAGCCAGCAGGCATTCGGTCAACTGGACGGGGTTGCGAAAGCTGGCCGCCAGGATCTCCGTGCTGATCTGGTAGTTCGCGAACACGGTGGCGATCTCGAAGATCAAGCGCGCGCCCGCGTCCTTCAGCGCACCGCCCGACGCCACGTACTCCGTGTTGTGCATCTTCTGGTCGCCCTTTTCGTTCTTGTGGTCCTCGACCCAGTACAGCGAATTGCCGGGGGACCGTTCCACCTTGTCGTGCTTGTATCCATAGTCGGCCAGGCGTCCCAGGAACGGGCTGACGTAAACCGCGCCGGCGTTGGCGGCCCACAGCGCCTGCGTGGTGTTGAAGATCAGCGTGGTGTTCACCTTGATCCCGCGCTCCCACAGCTTTCGTATGACCTTGAGGCCTGTGTAGGGATCGGCGGAGGGGTTGACGGCGCGGTAGCCGCCGATGGGAACCTTGATGACCGAGTTTTC
>JAXDMH010000704.1:0-5277 GCA_034666225.1 Myxococcales bacterium | reverse complement strand
GTGCGGGATCCCGCGGGCGTGGTTCGGGCGGTGCGGCAGGTTGCGTCCGACCGCGCGCGCGCCGCTGCTTGCGCCGTGGCCGCCGAGACCGTGGCCGCGATCGGGGTGCGCGCGTTTCAACCCGTGGAATGGAACAGCGGCGAACGCCCCGACGCCTCGCCGGCTGCAGCGGCGCCGACGCCCGCCCCCGGGGCCGCGTCCGAGGTGGCGTCATCACCGGTGGCGAGCGCCGCGAGCGCCGCGCGCGCCGATTTTCCGCGCGGGCGCCTCACCGTGGCCGCCGGGCCGGCGTTCATCAGCGTGCCCAGCGCCGGGATCAACGTGGGTGTCGACGCCAGTGTGTTGATCAAAGGACCGGTGGCCGTGCGGATCGGTGGCCTGCTGTTACCCCAGCACCAGCAGGAACGCGCGGGCCTGGCGGGGACGGCCAGCCTGACCCGCGTGTCGGCCTGGACGGGCCTGACCTGGACGGGGCAAAAGCGCGCCGTCGGCTTCGAGGTCGGACCCGCGCTGGCGGCCAGCTTTGACAGCGCACGAACAGACGCGATCAGCCAGCCCGGCGCGGGCCGCCGCGTGGTGCTGGCCTGCGGTCTGCTGGCCGGCCTGGGCTGGCCGATCGATCGTCGCTGGCGCGTCGGGATCGTGGCGGCGTTGCTGGGCCGCCTGGCCGCGTCCGATTTTTCGGTGGCGACTGACGCACAAGACGCGCCGGCTTTGCGCGCGCCTTCGCTGACCGCGTTCGCCGCCTTGCGCGTGGAATGGACGATTTTCCCGTGAACATGCCGATGCCAACCGGATCAAACCCACGATCAGAGACGGTGTCGCGGCCGGCCGACACCGCTGAAACAGAGCTTCTGCGCCGCTGTGTGGCGGGCGCTCCCGACGCCTGGCGGGAGCTGCACCGCCTCTACTATCCCGTCGTTCGCCGGTTCGGTCTGGGACTGGGCATTGAAAGAGACGCTGTCTCCGATTTTTGTCAGGAGGTCTTCATCCAGGTGTTTCGGTATCTGAACCGATTCAAGAGCGACGCCGCGTTCAAGACCTGGCTTTACCGGATCTGCCTCAGCCAGCGGGGACGTGTGCGCCGGCGGCAGCGGTTCTTTGCGGCGCTGGAGGCCGTCTTTCGCCTCAACCCATCGGCGGCCGCTGTCCCCAGCAGCGGCCCGCTGAGCGACACCGTGGTGCGCGACGCCGAGGCGGCCATCGCCGGGCTGAAGCCGCACCTGCAGCAAGTGTTCGTGATGTTCGAGATCGAGGGGCTGGAGGGCGCTGAAATCGCCACCATCCTCCGTTGCCCGCCCGGCACCGTGCGGCGGCGCCTGCATCAGGCCCGGCAGGAAATCGAGGCGGCCCTGGGGATGGACAGCGGAGAAAGGTCACCGCGATGAAAAATCGCGCCGATAAAACTGACTGGCCGCGCCGCTGGCGCGATGCGAACGTCGGTGCCGGTGTCGCTGCCGGCATCGGGCCGATCATGCGCAAGTACGTCCGCCACCTGGAGGGCGTCGACAGCGTCGATGAGGAGCCGAGGGCCTTCGCGCATACGAAAGCGACGTCGCAGCGCCGGACCGCGCGCCGGCTGATCGTGGCGACTTCGGCGCTGGTCGGTGCTGGCGCCGTTGCCGTCGCGCTGTGGCTTGCTGTGTCTCCCGCGCGACCGCAGCCGACGCAGACGACGGCGCTGTTGTCGAAGCCCGCGCCGGGGCCGGTGCGGGCACGGGCGCTTCCGTCCGCGTCGGGCGTCGTCGCGCCTGTGGTCGCAGCTCCGGCGGCGGCGATTCGCCTCGGCCCGAAACCGATCGCGCTCGGCACCGGCCGCATCGAACTGGAAGACCAGGCCAGCGTGCTGGTGGCCCAGGCCACGAAGGCGTCGGCCCGATCGGAACGTGGCGATGCGACGATCCGCCTGGACAGCGGCCGCGTGGATCTGCACGTGCGGCCGCAAGCGCCGGGACATTCGTTGGCTGTCACCGCCGGACCGTTCAACTTTGTCGTGATCGGGACGGCGTTCAGTGTCCGGCGTCAGCGCGACCACGTCACGCTGGAGGTGACAGAGGGGCGCGTGGCCGTGGTGCGGGGCAACCGGACGCTGGCCCGGGTGACGGTCGGTCAATCGTGGACCGGACAGATCGACGACGGGCCACCGACGTCGCCGACGTCACCGGCGCCGCCGTCGTCGCCGCCGCCGTCGTCGTCGCCGGGCGTGGTGCCGATCGCCTGCGCCGATCTGAGCACCGCCGGGCGCACGCGCGCGGCCATCGCCTGCCTGGATCGACGGGCCCGCCAGGGCACCGGTCCCGACAGCGACGTGGCGGCCTACGAAGCGGCGCGCCTGTGGAAGGACGACGTCGGCGATCTGGAGCAGGCCCGGGTTGCCTTCATGTCGTACGCCGCCCGGTTCCCGCAAGGCGCCCTGCGGGTGGAGGCTGCCCTGTCGCTGGTCGAGATTCTGCCGCGCCTGGGTCGTCATCAAGAGGCGCTGGCCCAGGCGGCGCGTCTGCTGACCGATCCTGCGGCTGCCCCCCGGCGCGCCGAGATTCATCTTCTGCGCGGCAATATTTTCCGCCTGGCGCTGGGCGATCGGGCGGCAGCGATCGACGAATATCGCGCCGCCGCCGCCGGTGATGGCAAGGCGGCCGACGAGGCTCGCCGCCGAATAGAGGCGATGTCCCGATGAACACCCGCTGGTCCGTCACGCCCGGGCTGATCGTTGTCCTGGCCGCTCTCCTCGCCGCGTGCGACACCGTTCCGATCGGCCGCGACCAGCGCGACGCCGCCGCGCCGCCGGACGTCGCCACGGACGTGGCCATGGGCGCCGCTGACGGAAACCAGCAAGATTCTACCGCCGCCCCCGCCGCCACCTGCGCCGTCGATCTGGATTGCGAACTGTTCAGAGACTACTGCCCGGCCACCTGCGGAAGGTGCCTGGTCGTGCGCGCCCCGGCGCCCCGTCCCTCCTGCAGTCCGCCCGCGAACGTCAATTGTGTGGATCCCTGCGCCGGCCAGCACGCTGTTTGCCAGGCCGGCCGCTGCGCCCTGCGCTGACCGGCGGTTCCGTCCCGCCAACCGCGCGCGCCGTCGTGCACGTCCCCGGGCGTGTCGTGGCATGCTTACGCCACCACGAACCTCCATGGCGGCCACGGCTCATGACTGGTGAATTTGCGATCGGGAAGATCGCGGTCGACGTGCTGGCGCATCTGGAGCGGCATCGCGAGGTGGCCGTGCGTGATCCGGAGGCCGCCGCGCGCGAGGTCGAGACCGCGCTGGCGCCGGTGCGCGTCGCTTATCTCGATTCGCAGCTGCCGCTGGTCTACTTCGAAGCGCTTGAGCGCGAGCTGCAGGCCTGCTTGCCGGCGGCGTGGCGGGCCATCGCCGTCCCTTTCACCGCGGCTGAAGCGCGCCGCTTCGGCATCTGGCGGGGCGGCGATCTGGGCGCGCGGCTGACCTACGTCCTGGCCGGGCTGGTGCTGGGCGGGCTGATCGTCTGGTTGCCGTTCATTCCGATCTGGGAGAAATGGGTGCCGTTCGCGCTGGCCGGCGCGGGTTGGTGGTTGCCAGATGCCTCGGTGGCGTGGCACCGTCGCCGCTATGCTCGGGACCTTGGTCAGATTGCCAGCCGCCTGGCCGGGTCGCAGCAGGCGCTGGAGGCGCGCGTCACCATGACCGACCTTCTGCCGCCCTCAGATCGTCGCCCATGAGCGATCCCGTTCATCCCCGCCTGCCGATCGACTGGCGCTCTGCGGGCTCGGTCCTTGGTGGACTGCTGGGCCGGCTGATTCGCATCAAGCTGTTGTGGATCATCGTCGCCGCCTGGCTGGGCATCTATGTGCTGGGATCGTCGTGCTCGACGTATGTGCCGCCCAACATGATCGGCATCCGGCAGGTCTATTTCGGTTCGGGCGCGGGCATCAAACCGGAGAGCTATCAGCCGGGGCTGCACTTCATCATCGGCGGTGTGGAACGGTTGCACCTGTTCCCGCGCGATTTACAGGTCATCAACTTCAGCAGCTCGTCCAGCGAGCTGTCGACGCAGTCGCGCCAGTCGGAGTCGATCAAGATCCAGACCAGCGACGGGTACAACGTCCAGCTGGACGTCACGCTGATCTACCGCATCAAGGACCCGTACCACGTGTTCACCGAGGCGGGACCGGGGCGCGCCTTCGAAGATCGTCTGGTGATCCCGCGTACCGACCGCATCCTGCGCAAGACGCTGGGCGAGCTGAACAGCGAAGAATTTTACCAGGGCCCCAAGCGCATCGACAAATCGAAGGCGGCCCACGATCAGCTGGTGACCGAGGTGGCCGGTTACGGGATCGAGATCGAAGCCGTCCTGATCCGTGGCTACACCTATGACCCCAAGTATCAGCAGATGATCGAAGGGCGGAAGATCCGCGACCAGACCGTGTTCCTGCGCCAGGCCGAGGCCAAGGCCGCCATCGAACAGCGCAAGCGCGACACCATGGTCGCCCAGGGCGCCGCCAATCAGGAGACGGAGCTGTCGCGCGGGCGTGCCGAGGTGGAGAAGTTGCGGGCCCAGGCCGACCTCTATCAACGCAAACGCGCCGCCGAGGGGAAGCTGCTGGTCGAACTGGCCGACGCGAAGGGGACGCAGCTGGAGAACACGGCGCTGCAAGGGGCCGGCAGCGAGAACCTGGTGGGGCTGAAGATGGCGGATGCCCTGCGCGGCGTGCGCGTGATCGTGCTGCCCAGCGACGGCAAGGGCGGCACCAACCCGCTGGATCTGGGCGAGCTGCTGCGAAAGTTCCAGGTCCGATGAGGTTGGCGATGGCGCTACTCGCGGGCGTGTTGCTGCAGACGGGCGCCGGTTGCGTCTCGCGGTCGACCGGCGAGACCGAGGTCGGCGTCCTGGTGTGCAAGATTGGCCTCGGCTGCGCCAAGAAGGGGGTGCAGGACCAGCTGTATCCGCCGGGGTCGACGAACCTGTTCGCCCCGTTCATCCGCGACTTTTACACGTTCGACACCAAGGTGCAGAACCTGGAGATGATCGCCGCCGTCAAGGAAGGCGATCGCAAGACGCGCGACGACCTGCAGTTCAAGACCACCGACGGCAACGACATCTCCATGGACGTGACGGTGGTGTGGACGCTGGATCCCAAGCTGATCCCGAAGATCCTGCAAGAGGTGGGCGTCTCGACCGAGGAGGTCAAGGAGAAGCTGGTGCGGCCGATGGCGCGCACGCTGGTGCGGGACGTGCTGAACGAGCTGGACAGCGAGGCGGTCTACAACTCTGACAAGCGTTTCCAGAAAGCGGACAAG
>JAXDMH010000703.1:0-3253 GCA_034666225.1 Myxococcales bacterium | reverse complement strand
ACAGAAACTGGGGCGCGTTCAGCATCACGCCGATCACGTCGGCGTAGGCCTGCGCGTTGGCCGTTGTGTCGGTCCCATAGACCGAGCGGTAGAACGTCACCTCGTCGTCGGCGAGGGGCCGTCGCAGCGCTCTTTCCCCGAAGCGCCGAACAAAGTCGTCCAGGCACCTGGCGTCGTTGCTCGGGTCGCCGTCGGTCGCGCAAGGGCCGACCACCGTCGCCAGGCGCGCGGGGTCCGTCAGCCTGGCGCCGACGGCCACGCCTGCCTGAAAGTATCCGTCGACGTGTTCCTGTTGCAGCGTCTGATCGAGGCGCCGGTAGCTTCCCTGAAGATCCTGCGGAACCGGCTCTCGTCGATCGTCAGGAACCATGGCCAGGACGTCGCCGAGCTCCTGCATCACGGCTTGCCCGCCAGACGGGTTTGAAAGCGACCACGCCGTGAGGGAGGCGATGGTGTTCCGATATTGCGTTGCCGTCAGTCGGCGCAGCCCATCCTGTTGCGGTATCGCGGCCACGTCGCAAGAGAACCGGGCCGCGCTGGCGCCCGAAGATCCCGAAGGCCTGGCATGGGAACCGCCAAAACATCCGCCCAGCACCGCCGTCAACAGCGCGACGGTCACTGCCAGCTCACCTTCCATCTACGATGGTAAGGTTCCATTGGAACTCCGCTTTGGGTCAGGGGAAAACTGGACACTTTCATTTAGCTGCCTTGTGCGCGCGAGTTCTGCGTCTTCGCTAACACCATGTCTTCCACAATGCGACGTTGGTTACGCGAGGCGACGCTGTTGGCACTGGCCGCTGTTTGCAGCGTCGGGCTTGTTGCTTGCAACAGCGACAGCACAGGCGCCAGCACCGGTTCGGGCGGATCGACCGCACCAACCGGAAGCGGAGGTGGCAGCGCCAGCGGAGGCACGCCGGGCTCGGGGGGCGCCGATCAGGGCTCCGGTGGCGTTGCCGTCGTTGACTCAGGCGGACCCGTGGTGCCAGACGCTGGGGCGGGGACCGGCGGCAGTGTCGCCGACGGCGCCAGCGGCGATGGGGCCGGGCCCGTGACCGATCCTGGAACCGAGGGGGATGGCATCATCATGATTGCCGCCCCGTTCAAAGCCTCCCCTGACATGACCAGAAAAGCGGGCGTGGCCGCGGGCAAGACCCTTCAATTCCAGATGGGGAATTCAAAGACGTTTGGCGACGGCGGTCGCGCCGCCGCCGTCTACTTGCCGGCTGGATACGCCTCCGGCACCGAGATTCCGTTCATGGTCGCGCAAGACGGTGTGGGCTTTTCAGGAGACGTCCGTCCCATGCTGGACAACCTGATCGCCGATGGCCGGCTGCCGCCGATGGCCTTCATCTTCGCCGATCCGGCCGGCAACCGCAGCGTCGAATACGACACGGCCTCGGACAAATTTTATCAATTCGTCGAGACCGAGCTGCTTCCGGCCGCCGTCGCGCAGGCGATGATGCAAGCCAACGTGGTGCTGAACCTGACCAAGAACCCGGAGGGGCGCGGCACCTACGGCGGCAGCTCGGGCGGCGCGGCGGCGTTCACGATGGGATGGCTTCATCCCGAATCGTACCGGCGCATCTTGACGATCTCGGGCAGCTTCGTGGCGCTGCAACATTCCCCGCCCACTTTTCCCAACGGCTGTGCCGACTATTTCATGACCGGCGTTCCCGACACCGTCCCCAACGTCACGCCGAACAAACCGCTGCGCGTCTTCATCGAGGCCGGGTCAAATGATCTGCTGCCACCGACCTGGAGAAACGCCAACGACTCGATGGGGAAGGCGCTGGCCGCCAAGGGCTATCACTATCGCTACGTCCAGGCCCAGGGCGCCTCCCACGAGGACGCCGGCGCCAGGCATCAGTATCTACCCGACGCCATGCTATGGCTGTGGCGCGGCTACAAGAAGCCGTAGACGCCCGATCGAAAGACCCTGAAGAAGTACGGAGGGCCGCGATGTCCATGCTCAAGAACGGGTTCTGTCAGGTCCCCATGAATTGCCGTGCCTTGGTTTGTGTGCTCGCTCTGGCGGCCTTTTGCATTGCGGGCGCTTGCGCCAGCAGTGACAGCCCGCTGGGCGTTTCCGGCACCGGCGGTTCCACCGGTTCGGGCGGCGGCGCGAACGCCACGGGCGGAACCGTTGGCAGCGGCGGCGCGTCGAGCGCCATCGACACGGCCAGTTCGACAGGTGGCTCCGGTAGCAGCGATGTCGACGCCAGCGATACGGGGCCCATGTCGATGCCCGACACCGGCGGGCCGATCGTCGCGCGGAGGCACGGCAAGAGCCCTGGCTGCGGGATGCCGGCCGGGATGGCCGGCGGCCAGACGCTCACCATTCCCAAGTGCATGGGCTGCAGCGCCGCGATGGGCAACTGCCCGCGCGACTGCATCGCGCCAGAGTTCGCCCCCCGCGCGGGGGGAAACGTCGACTTCACGACCCGCAGCTACACCCTCCAGCTTCCAGCCGGCTACGATCCGAACACGGCGTATCCGGTCTTCATGGGTGGCAGCGGTTGTGGCGGCGGGGGTAGCGGCTACGCCCCGCCCGGGGCAGGTGCCGCCATCAGGGTCAACCTGGCGATAAAAAATGGAGGCTCCCTGGACGGCGGCTGCTTCGCCGACGGGGGCCAGGCTTGCTCGGGCAACACGACGACCTTGTCGTATTGCGTGAACAGCCCCGAGATGGCCTACGTTCGTGGCATCCTGAGCTACCTCGAATCGCACCTCTGCGTGGATCTGGACAAGGAGTTCATCGGCGGCTCCAGCAGCGGCGCCTGGGAGGCGTACACGCTCAGTTGCGGGGACGCCGACCAGCTGCGCGGCTTCGTCACCCTGGCGGGGGGCAAGCGCGAGCATCGTTGGCCGTGCACCGGGCCTGTCGCCGCGTTCATGATTGCCGACACGGGCGACGGCGAAAATCCGATCACGACGAAGAGCGTGGAACCCCACCTCGACAGCCACGGCTCCTCGGCCGCGCGCGACGAACTGCTGGTGCGAAATGGCTGCGGGGGCAACGCCAGCACCGTGTACGACCCCAAGTATCCCTCGTGCCTGAAGTACACCGGCTGCCCCGCGGCCTATCCGGTCATCTGGTGCCAGCTCAACGGCGGTCACACAAATACCGTCGAAAACGGCATCAACTATGCGCAGGCCATCTGGCCCTTCTTCATGTCGCTGCCGCCCGCGCCCTAGCGCTCGCGCTCGCGCTCGCTTCGCTCGCTGCGTGGAAGGGGCCTGCTGGCCCCTCCCA
>JAXDMH010000702.1:0-7430 GCA_034666225.1 Myxococcales bacterium | reverse complement strand
GCATCATCCGGATCCACCCGGTGCTGGACCAGGAGTCGGTGCCCGACTACTTCGTGGCCTGGATCGTCTTTCACGAGATGCTGCACGGCAAGCACGAGGTCCTGCGCAAGGATGGGCGCCGGCGCTTTCACACCAAGGAGTTCCTGGCCGAGGAGCGGACCTTCGCCGACTACGATCGCGCCTGCGCCTGGGAAAAAGCCAATCTGGACCGGTTGCTGCGTAGTTAGGGCGCGGTAGAGCCGCGCCGCCCGGCTGCTTGGACAGGTGCCAAAAGCAGCCACACTGGGTTTTTCGGCGGTTTTCATCACCCGGCCGCGCCAGGGACGGTGCTAGACTTCCAGGTTCGTCTCGGGGGAACGGGGGCGGGGAAACATCGTCACCGCGGAGTTGCTCATGTCGCGACGCTCGTTCCGGACCGTGAAGTCGATCGGTGCCGTCGTCCTGTCGGCCGTCGCCTGGGGCGGCGTCACCATGGACGCGCACGGCCACACGCGCATGGACATGCCCAAGGCCAGGGACATGCAGGACGGGTACAAGCCGACACGATCACCTGGGTTCGTGCTGCCCTGTGGAATCGCCCGCAACGCCTCGCAGCCGATCAACACGCTGACTGCTGGAAGTACCATCGGAATGAAATGGACGGAGACCGTCTATCACCCCGGCTGTTTCATCATCGACTTTGCCAAAAATGACACCGGTCCGTCGACGGTCTTTCAAAGACTGCAGATCCAGCCCCACGCCGCAGGAACCGACACACCGAAGCTGTACCAGGTCTCGGTAACACTTCCGGCCGAGCCCTGCACGAACTGCATTCTGCGCGTTCGTCAGTACATGCAGGGAACGAACCCGTGCCCACCCGCGAATTTGAAAGACAACGACGCCGATCTTTATTATTCGTGCGCCAATGTCGTCCTTGAAACAGGTGGCGGAGGAATGGACGCGTCTGCCGGCGACGCGGCTCGCGACGCCACCAGCGCCGCCGACATTGCTGGCTCAACCGGCGGCACCACAGGCGGGTCGGGCGGTGCCACGGCCGGCAGCGGCGGTGTCACGGGCAGCGGCGGCGCTTTTGGCAGCGGGGGCGCGCCCGGCAGCGGCGGCGCGGCGTCCGGCAGCGGCGGCAGCGGGTCCAGTACAGGCGGAAAGCCCGCCGAGAGCAGCGCCAGCGGCGGTTGTGCCGTCGGCGGCGTTGGCTCCGTCCCGGGCCTCCCGCTGTTGAGTGTCCTGCTGGGACTGGGTCTGCTCCTGCGCCGCCGGCGCGGGTAACGCCCGCGCCCTTTTTCGGCTTAACAGACGACGCCGGGGCCAATTGCGGTTTCCGGATAGTTCGCATAATGATCGCGCGGTGATGGTCAAGGCCGAGGCGCAGGCTTCGGGGCCGGGGGGGACCGTGGATGAAGCGGCGCAAGCGGTGGAAGAAAGGGACGACGATGCTCCCTTCGAGCCGCTGATCGTCGGCGAGCAGGTCAGCGCCCTCTATGGCAAGGGCGTCCTTCCGTACCTGGTCAGCGTGGCCAACGCGACAATCCTGGTGGCCGCGCTGGGAGAGGACGCGACGCCGTTCGCGCGCGGCGCGTGGCTGTCCGTCATCTGCGCGCTGGCGGTGGCGCGTTTCGCCCAGATGAAGGCCTACCATCGCGCCCAGCCGCCGCCCGCCGAGGCTCCGCGCTGGCGCCGGCGGTATGCCGTCGGCATCGGCTGCAACGGCGTCGCCTGGGGTGTCATTCCGCTTTTGTTCCCGGCGCCGGGGCGGGTGGCGGTTCACGCTCTGATGAGCTTTGTCCTGGGCGGCATGGTGGCCGGCGCGACGGCCACCGCCAGCAGCGACCAGCGATCATTTCGGGCCTTCGCCGTCCCTGCGCTTTTGCCCATGGTGGCGACCATGGCGCTGACTGGCGGCCGGGTGAACCTGGCCATGGCCACCATGCTGACCCTGTTCGGGTTCGCGATGGCGATCCTGGCGCGTCGGGCCGGGCTCTCGTTCGCGCAGTCCACCCGGTTGCGCCTGCGAAATGAACGGCTGGTGCGGCGTCTGGCCGAGGCCCGCGACCTTCTGGAAGGGCGGGTTCTCGAGCGCACGGCCGAGCTGCGCGAAACGCTGGAAGAACAGCAGCGTGCCGAGGCCAAGGCCTTGCAGGCGGTCGCCGCGCGCGACGAGTTTCTGGCGGTGGCGTCCCACGAACTGCTGACGCCCCTCAGCGCCTTGCTGCTTCAGGTGAAGGTGCTGGAAAACGATCTGGCCCCGGGGCGCGCCCAGGACGCTGACCGCCTCACGTCGGGGTTGACCACCATCAATCGCCAGGTGACGCGCATGGCGGCGCTGGTCGATACGGTCTTTCGTGTTTCGGGCCTGGGTCAGGACCGGCTGGTGCTGGAGGCGCGCACCATTGATCTGGCCGCCACCATCCAGGCGGCGATTTCGGATCTCGAAGCCAGCGGTAGCATGATGTCGCATGGATCGTCCGTGACGATGCAGCTCCAGCAGCCGCTGACGGGGCATTGGGATCCGACGCCCGTCGAACAGATCGTGATGAATCTCCTCACCAATGCCCTCAAATATGGCCGCGGCGGCCCGGTGACGGTTTCCTTGGAATCCGATCCGCAGCAGACCGGATGGGTGATTCTCTCAATCAGCGACCAGGGATGCGGGATCGCGTCGGCCGAGCTGGACAGCATCTTTGAGAAGTTTCACCGGGGCGAAGCCGGACGACGCACCCGCGGCCTTGGTCTGGGCCTATTCGTGGTGCGCGAGCTGGTGCATGCCATGGGCGGGCGGATCTCGGTGTCATCCACCGTCGACGTCGGGTCGACGTTTCGGGTTTGGTTGCCAGACGGCAAAGCCTGAGGTGACGACGCACAGTCCAAGGTGGTGTCGCACGGCAATAAGGGGCGCCGGCCATTGACCCCGCGTGGTCGGTTGGCGACACTAGGAAGGTTCATGTCCACCGATCGCCGGCCGGTCCTGATCGTCGAGGACCATCGTTCCATCCGCGAAGGTCTCTCCGCGCTGCTGACGGCCAAGGGATTTCCGGTGGTGGCGGCGGCCAGTGGAGAAGAGGCCCTGCAGCTTTTAGACAACTGCCTGCCCTGCGTGCTGTTGCTGGACCTCATGTTGCCCGGCATCAGCGGCGAAGAGCTGCTGGCCACCATGCGCAAGGACGCTCGCTTTGTCGATCTGCCGGTGGTGGTCGTATCCGCCGCGCCGGTGACGCTGACGAACGTGACGGCGGTGGTGCGCAAGCCCCCCAACGTCGATCGCCTTCTGGAGACCGTCTCCCGGATTTATTCTGAAAAGGACCCTGAGAGGGTCCTTTAAATCCCCTCACGCTATCAACGCGAACTACGCCACCGCCTGGGTGGTTGGCGGCGCGGGCGCATCTTTGACCGTGCCTGCGTCGGCCGGCGGACGCAGGCGTGCCCGGGCCGCCTGTGCCGCCGGCTGCCAACCGCCACGTGCCAGGCGCCACCACAGAATCGCTGCTGAAACGGCGATCTCCAGGGTCAGCCCCCACCATCCCCCGCGCGCACCCATGCCGGTCCGATAGCCGAGCAGCCACGTCACCGGCGGGGTGAACAACCACGACGTGATCACGCCGACGACGGCAGCATAGCGAACGTCGCCAGCGCCGCGCAGCGCGCCCCGGGCCACCACGTTGCTGGCGTCCATGATCTGAAAGACCGCCGCCACGTGCAAAAGGCCCGTCGCCGTGCTCATGACCAGCGCGTCGGCGGTGAACGCGGCGGCGATCCATCCCGCGGCGATCCCGAAGAACAGCGTCCAGGCAAATGCGTAGGCGCCCGCCACCAGCAGAGCCAGTCGAGCCACCCGCGGCACCAGGTCGTCGCGGTCGGCGCCCACGGCTTGTCCGGACAGCACAGCAGTCGCCTCGGCGACGGCAAACGCCGGCAGGAACGAGAGGTGAATGACTTGAATAGCGATCTGGTGCGCCGCCATCTGCACCTCCGACAACAGCGAGATCAGCAGCGACAGCAGCAGAAAAGCGCCGACCTCCAGCGTGAACTGCAGCCCCAGGGGAACGCCGAGACGCCACAGGGTGCGCAGGTGGCCGGTCGTCCAGGAACGCAGCCCGGCCTCATGCCGGCGCATCGGCAACGCCAGGAATGCCGCCTCGGCGGCGCTGGCGATCAACGTGGCGGTGGCCGCTCCCGCGACGCCGCGCTTGAAGACGAAGACGAAGGTGTACGCCAGCGCGATGTTGACGATGTTGGCCAGCAGCGAAGCCCGCATGGGCCCGCGCGATTCGCCCTGGCCATAGCGCACCTCCCGCAGGGCGATGAACAGCAACGCGCAGGGGGCGCCCAGGCTGCGGATGCGCAGGTACGAACGCGCCGCCTGACCGGCGGCCTCGGTGGCCGCCAGGTGGCGCAGCAATTCGGCGACACCCTGGCCACAAAGCGCCGTGACCAGGCCCAGTCCCAGCGCGGTGACGATGGCCGCGCCCTGATAGGCGGGAACGTCGGCGCGCCGTCCGGCGCCCACGGCTTGAGAGACCAGGGTGTTCGCGCCGCGCAGAAGGCCGATGGAGAAACAGAGCAGAACGAAGGCCACGATGCCGCCCAGGCCGACGCCGGCCAGCTGGGCGCGCCCGACGTGGCCGATGAGGACGGTGTCCACCAGCGTCATCGCGCTGTACGACAGCATCGACACGGTGATGGGCCAGGCGATGCGCAACAGTTCTGACAGTGGTCGGTCTTTCCAGATCAGGGAATGCATGACGTCTTTCCAACAGCGAAGCGAATGAAGAACCAAACAGCCGAGGGCAAAAAAAAACCGCGGGTCCCTTGCATGGCCCGCGGTCCGTTGTCGTTCTTTACAGAAGGCCTAGCTCAGTCGGACCTCCCGATGACAACCGCCGCGGTGACCCCAAACGGCAGAATCGCAGCGCGACCCTTTCCAGAGCCGGTGCGCACGACCAGGTGCATGATCATGCCGTCGCGCATATTTAGGGGCTGGCGGTGCATGCGAACAATCCTAGGGACTGCTGTGGCGTTTGGCAAGAAATGATATGATGGGGCGCGTGCGCCGATTGAGGCGCCGTCCTTGAGGTGTCTTATGGATCGGTTTTCGCGTCTGTCGGGCGCAACAAAGCTTGTCGGCATTTCGCTGGTTTCCCTGGTAGCGGCGGTCGGGTGTGGCAATGGCGTCCCGGGGAACACCGACAATCCCGGGCGGGGAATGGACGCCCGTAACCTCCCGGACGCCGACGCCAAGGTCGACAGCGCGGCCGGCGACACTGGCGATGGTCCCAGCCGTGACCTTGTCGCGTCCGATCGGACCGATACCGCTGCCTCCGACCCACCGCTCGAGCAATCATCGCCGGATGCGACGGACGTCCCTTCCGGCGCCGATGCCGAGGCGGGCAGGGACCTTTCCGGTCCAGTCGTGTGCACGGCCGCCGCCGATTGTCCGGGAACCGACACCGAATGTTCAAAGCGGACGTGCGTCCAGGGGACGTGCGGGACCGCGACGCTGGCCGTGGGGTTGCCAGTGCCTTTGCAGATAAACGGTGACTGCAAGGTCCGCCAGTGTGATGCCCAGGGGCAGGTGGTGGCGGTGGCGGACAACTTCGATCTGCCGGCGGACGGAAATCCCTGCACGCTGGACGTCTGCACGGCCGGGGCGCCTTCGCACACGTCAGCGCCGCAGGGGCAGGCGTGCGGGGGAACCAACAAGTGCAACGCCAGCGGCCAGTGTGTCGGTTGCAACGTGGCCGCCGACTGTCCGGGTGACAACACCGCTTGCCAGACCCGAACCTGCACTCAGGGCGTGTGCGGCTTTAATCGCCTGGCCACTGGCACGGCCATCGCCTCCCAGGTCGTCGGCGACTGCAAGGTGGTGCAGTGCGACGGTCAAGGCAACACCACCACTGTGCCGGACAACAGCGACAAACCGGTCGACGGCAATGCCTGTACCAGCGACGTCTGCACGTCGGGCACGCCGTCCAATCCAGCGGCCGCGTCGGGAACGATGTGCGGCAACGGCCGGCAGTGCGACGGCGCGGGGCACTGCGGGCAGTGCAACGTTGCGGCGGACTGCGGTCTCAGCAACGATTGCCGGACGTACACCTGCACGGCGCAAGGAACCTGCCAGGTTGTTTTCAAGAACGCCGGCACCGCGCTGACCACGCAGGCGGGTGGCGACTGCAAGGTGGCCCAGTGCGACGGCCAGGGAAACACCATGCAGACGCCCGACGACACCGACAAACCGGTCGACGGCAATCCCTGCACGAAAGACGTCTGCACGACCGGCACGCCGTCCAACCCGCCCGAATCGACCGACGTTGCCTGCGGCAACAATCAGAAATGCGACGGCAGCGGGCACTGTCTGGGCTGCGGCGTGGCCAGCGATTGCGGGCAGGACACCGCTTGCCGAACCTTCTCGTGCAGCAGCCAGGTTTGCGGCAGCGCGGTGGCGGCGCAGGGCACGGTGTTGCCCAACCAAAGCCAAACCGACCACGACTGCAAACAGAACCAGTGCGACGGCAACGGAAACGTGGTCGCTGTCAGTCTGGATTCGGACAAGCCGGCCGATGACGGGAACGTCTGCACCACAGAAGGCTGCAGCAGCGGAACCGCCACCTCGACTCCGGCGTCCACGGCGACGGCTTGCACCGCCAACGGCGGTACCCACTGCAATGGAGCGGGGGTGTGCGTGGCCGACACGGCGGCGCCGACGTTCATGGCGTTGCGGGTCGGCGACGGGACAGCGCCGACGGCGAAGGCGGCGGCCGCGGCCGTGTTTATCGAAACGCGCGCCGTCAGCGACGGGGCCCTGGTGGGCACGCCCATCGCCCTGCCCACCTTTGCCAGTCACGGCAGCAACAAACCGGTCATGCTGTCCAACTCGGCAAAATCGGAGGGTGGACTGTCACTGTCGACGGACGGCCACTATCTGACGCTGGGTGGGTACGGTCCGACGGTCAGCCCCGGTGAGACGGACGCTGTTGCCAGTTCTCCCGCTGAACGCGTGGTCGCCCGCATCAGCGCCGCCGGTGTCGTGGAGACCTGGGGTTTGACCGCATCAGCTTTTATCGCGGACAACCTGCGCGGCGTGACGTCCACCAACGGCACGGACCTGTGGGCCTCCGGAAATGGGAGCACCAAGAGCGGCGGCGTCTGGTACGCCAAGTTCGGGACGACCACCGGCTTGCAGGTGCTGGGCAGCGGCGTTCCCCCCAACTCGCCGTCGCAAGCCAGGCTGTGCGGCCTCAGCGCCACCGGATCGATCCTGTATTGTTCGTCCGACCGCAAGGATTACTCCGGGATCTTCACCGTCGGAAGCAGTCCACCTCCCACCATAACGCCCATGCAGATCGCCACCCTCTTGACCGCCATGCCCGGCGGCAGCGGCCCCAGCCCGTTCGCCTTCGTGTTCATCGGCAGCAACAAGCTCTACGTGACGGATGATC
>JAXDMH010000701.1:0-4540 GCA_034666225.1 Myxococcales bacterium | reverse complement strand
CTATCGCCGGGACTTTTTGTCGGAGGTAACGACATGTTGACTCATCGGCCAGAGAATCAGTCGGGTCTGTCGAATCTGTCGGATCTGTCGAATCTGATACCCACCGGGACGGAGACAATTGTTCGCTCACCGTCGCCGCCACCGACCTCCCCGCCGCGCGTCGCGGAGAACGACAACGGGCGTCTGTCGGTTGCCTGTGCCGGCGCCGAGCGCGATCTGCCGCCGCTGGAGACGCGTTACGAACTGCACGATCAGATCGCGCGCGGTGGGATGGCCACCGTCTATCTCGGGCGCTCGCTGGTCCCGGGCAAGCCGGGCGTGGTGGCCATAAAGAAGTTGCTTCCCCACCTGGCCGAATCGCCGCGCTTCGTGGCGATGTTTGTCGACGAAGCGCGACTGGCCGCGCACGTGCGCCATCCCAACGTCGTGACGCCGGAGGACCTGGTCGTGCACGGTCCGGACGCCGATCTTTGTTTGGTCATGTCATACGTTCACGGCGAGACACTGAGCCGTTTGCTGGGACTGCCCGACCGGCGCCAGCGTCCCACGCACCCGAGCGTCGCCGCCGCCATCATGCTGGACGTGTTGCGCGGATTGCAGGCGGCGCACGTCGCCACCACCAGCGACGGTCGGCCACTGGGGTTGGTTCACCGCGACGTCTCTCCGCAAAACATCATGGTCGGTGTGGACGGCCGCGCCCGGGTCCTGGATTTTGGCGTTGCCCGGGCGCGCCTTTTCGAACAGGCCGACGGACGCAAAGAGCGGTTCGGCAAACCGTCCTATCTGTCGCCGGAACAGATTCGGTTTCAGGACGTCGACCAGCGGACCGACGTGTTCGCCGCGGGCATCGTGCTGTGGGAGCTGTTGGCGGGACAGCGTCTGTTCCAGCACGACAACCCCAGGCTGGCGTGGGTGAAGATCCTTTCATCCCCCATCACGCCGCCCAGCCATTTCAATTCTGCGGTGTCGGCGGCGCTGGACGCGGTGGTCCTGCAGGCGCTGCAGCGCGATCGCGCCGAACGATTTTCCAGCGCGCGCGCGTTCGCGCAGGCATTGGCGGCGGCGGTGCGGCCGGCGGGGCCGCGGACGATCGCGCAATGGGTGCACGAGCTGCGCGGCCACAAGTTGGCCCAGCGAGCGGCGCACATCGACGCGATCGTGAACTCACCGACGCGCCTGTCGGCGCGATGGTTGCCGGTCCTGGTGGCTGGCGTGCAGACGGCAAAGGTTCGCGTGGCGCAGTGGCTGCAGAGGGCGCGCCTGGTAACAGAGTCACTGATGACGTCGTGGCGGCGCGGCGGTCGCCGTCAGCGATGGGGGGTGTTGGGCCTGGTGTTGATCTTGATTGCCGGGTTGGCGCCCGCCGCGAAGTCCTTGCCGGCGGCGTCGGTGGCGGTCGGGTCGGGGCCGCTGATCTTTCCTCTGACCGCGGGAATGCGACCGGTGACGGTTCCCATCCAACCGGTGAGGTCCGGGTCGGTGGTTGAACCGGCGCCGGCCGCCAATGTCCGCAATGACGTCAACGACGGCGGTGACATCTTCATCGAGGACGATCACCCGGTCACCGTCGAGGCGGAGCCGGTGGTGCGGCGGCCGCCGATGCGCGAGGCGGCGGGCGCCGAGGCGCCCCTGGCTGTGACACCCGCGAAAAGGACAGCGCCCACGACGGCGCTGTCGCGAATGGCGGTGGGCAACATCGTCGCCTTGCAGAAGCGCGCGCTGCAGGCGTATGGCCGGGGTGAATACGAATCCGCCAACCGCATGCTGCGCCTGGCGCTGGCCCAGTCGGCGGCGGCGCACCTGCAAAAGCATCCGGCCACCGCCTCGACGTACGTTTATCTGGGCCTGGTGATGGCGGGCGGGTTTGGTCAGTCGCAGCTGGCGGTGGCGGCGTTTCGTCAGGCAATTCAGATCAATCCGCACGTCTTCCTGCCGCCGCAATATGCGACGCCGACGATTGGCGCCGCGTTCGGCGAGGCCATCCGTGTCAACGGGGCGTGAGCGAGGCAGCCCGGCGGCGCGATCAGATCCCGCCGCCCACCGGCTGGCAGCGTCCCGCCGCGCACTGAAACGGCGGGCAGCAATCGGCGTCGGTCTGGCAGGCGACGCAGGCGCCCTGGCGGCAGGCCGGCGCGGCGCCGCTGCAGTCGGCGCAGCTTCCGCAGGTGACGGCCGTGCCGGGGCAAGCGGCGCCTTCCAGCACCGCCTGATCATAGTGAACGGTGACGGCGCCCCCCAGCGAGAAGTGGCTGGCGTAGACCGAACCGGTCAGCTCGGTGGCGGCGGGCATGGTGACCGTGGCGCTGGGTGCGTGGATGTTGGCGCCCACCGCCTTGCCGCCGGGCAGAGTCACGGTTGAACCGCCGACGTAGACGCGCACGTCGCCGGCCCGCGCTTGATTGCCGAACGCCGTCGCGTTGCCCAGCGCCAGGTTGCCAGCGACGAACAGGTCCAGTTCTGCGCCGGGCGCCAGATCGATCGCCAGCTGGCCGGTGATCGATACATTCGACGACACGGCGATCGCCACGGCGCCCAGGACGTGCAACGTCAGATCGCGGCCGCCGATCTGCTGAAATTGATAGTGGCCGCAGGGCAGGTCGACGGTACGCGGACCGGCGACGGCGTTCAGATCGGTGGGCGTCAGGCCAGCCGCGGCGTCGTCGTTCTGCTGCGCGAACGCCGTCACCACCCTCGGCACATCCACCGGTGAGTTGGGGCAATCGCAGGGCGCTGCCACCGCCACCGTCTCGCGGATCGTTCCCCGCGACGCCGTCACGCCGACGGCGCTGCGGCCCGTCGGCTGGTGCAGCGCGCCGCCCACCTTGATGTTGATCCCCGCCGTGATGTTGCCGTCGGTGTACAGATCGCCGCCGATCGTCTCCAGAGCATCGCTCTGCATGTCGCCACCCACGTGCATGTCTTTGCCGACCTCGGTCGTGGTGAAAATCACCTGGGTCAGGGCCGGCGAACCGACCGGGTGGCCGGCGATCCAGAAGCTGCCGCCGACGTGATAGGGCTGCGTTGCGGCCTGCACATGGCCGTCGATGCCGACCGATGCGCTGGCCGTGCTTTGACCGGTGGTCGAATCGAACGAATCGGTGGTCAACGTGCCCGGCCAGCTGAGATCGCCGCAGGAACACAGGGCGAACCGAAAGGCTTGCTGGGCCAGCGCGTGCGTGCAGCGCGGGCCCGCCCGGGCCGGGACCAGCAACGGGTTCGTTGGATCGCCGCACATCGCCACCGTTGCTTCTTCGCTGTTTCCGTCGCCCCCGGCGCCGCGTGCGCCATCGGTGGTGTCCGCGGCGTCCAAGCTGACGTCGCCGGTCGCGTCGCCTTCGCTGATCACACCGTCACCGGCGCCGCCGTCCGCCCGCGGGCCGCCGCCATCCAGTCCTCCCAGCACCAGCGTCCCGCCCCCGCACGAAACCAACGCGGGCGCCAGCAGCGCAAACAGGACAGCCGACAGCGAAGCACGGACCAGCATCATCACAGCACCGAGACCGCCAGCGCCAGCCCGGGTCGCACGCCGTACAACGACAGAACGTCTTGCTCGCCTCGTGCTCCCTCGAACACCAGCCGCGTGCCGCTGGGGTCGATATCGACGACGAACGACGCGGCAACGGCGGTCGACGCGCTGGTGCGCCAGCGCAGACCGACCATCAGGCGGCCAAGCCCGACCTGGAACGATCGATCTTGCGCCACCCAGACGTCGGTCTGGCCAGCCGGCGCACGCGCCTTCAAGCGGATGAAGTCCACGCCCACGCCTGCGCCCACCTCCAGCGCCAGGCGCTCGCGCAGGTGAACCTCGGCTCCGGCAATCAGGCGCAACACCGTCGAGTCGAGACGAAAGCCCACCGGCGGTCCCGCTTCCTCGACGGGAAAACGATATTGTCCCGACAACCACAGCGCCGGTCGCACGCGTCCGGTGCCCAGCGCCAGCGCGCCGTACAGCGACGGTCCATGCACCAGCGGTTGCGCCGCCGAATACAGGTCGACTTCATACGTGACACCCAGCCGCGGAGCGAGCGTGGGCCGACGGGCCGACACCGGTGCGGGCGGCAATCGCGTCACCACCACAGCGGCGGACGGCCCGGCTTCTGGAGCCTTCGGCGCTTGCTCGCGTTGCGCCTGATCCAGCTCCGACTGGAACGTGGCCATCGGCTCGCTGGCTGCGGCGAACGAGCCGGCCAGCAGCGCTTCCACCGCCGTCGACACCATCCGGCCGACGGTCTCGCGCACCACGTCGGGGTTGGATGTGCGGGTCACGTTGCGCACCGAGATCCGCTGCCAGTCGCCATCCACTATATAGACCGTCGCTCGCTGGGGATCGGACAGATCGATGAAGGCCCGTCCCAGGACGGGCCGGGTCAGATCCGATCCAGGCGCGCGCACCATGTTTCCCGGATCGATGCGTGCCACCACCGCGGGCGCCAGCGACACCGGCTGCCCAGAGACAGCGTCGCGCAGCACCGCTTCGAAGGCTTCCGCCTCGTCGGGGCGGGCGGCGATATCGACGGCGAAGATGGGCGGATTGTCGGGC
>JAXDMH010000700.1:0-13624 GCA_034666225.1 Myxococcales bacterium | reverse complement strand
GCAACGGCGATCTGTTCGACGATTCCTTCCTGCGCGACACCCGCCTCAAGCCGATGCCCCACGCCCAGGCCCTGGCCAAGATCGATCGCTACGCCGTGGTTGTTCCCCCCGGCACCGTCGGACCGATCGCCGTCAGCGCCGCCGTCTACTATCAATCCGTGGAAGCGATCGTCGCCGCAAAATTCCTGGGCAACATGGCCGACACCAACGGCGACATGGTCCTGCAACCGTGCGTGCTGGGTGGCCTGTGCGACGGCCGCCAGCCCCACACCGAGCCGCCGGTGGTCGAAGGCGCGCCGCCCGTCCCCATGGCCGTCCACAGCTGGACCATGACCGTCTCGGGCGCCGCCCCCGACCGCCAGACACCGACGGTGACGACCTATCCCGCCCCGGGGGCGACCCAGGTCTACGACGACGTCGTGGTCAAGGTGTCCTTCTCGAAGCCGGTGCGCCCGGTGACCGGCCAGTCATTCACCTTGAGCGACGCCGACGGTGCCGTGGTGCCCGGCTGGGTCGATCAGATCGGCGCCGGCACCTACGGGCTGTTCCCGAATGCCATCCACCTCAAGAAAGGCGCCCGCTATATCGCCCGCCTGGCCGCCGGTGTCTGCGACTTTGCCAACAACTGCACGACGCAAGACCTGTTCTGGCCGTTCGTGGTGGCCAGCGATCCAGAAAAAGCGCTCGGCGACACCAGCGTCCCGCTGGGCTTTCGCGCCGCACCGTCGGTGGCCGCTGACGCCCGCCCGCTCACGCCCGTCCGCGCAATCGCCGCTCACCGACCTCGACAACCTCGAACAACCCAACGGCCTCCCAAACACGGTTTCGCTTCCCGGCATTGATTCGCTTCACGACACCCGTCGCTTCCAGCTCCATCAACGCCAGGCGCGCCGCCTGGTTCGATACCAGGGCGATTTTCTCAACCGTCCCGACGTCCAGAATCGGATAGCCGGGCAAGGCCTCGATGATCTGGCTCGCCGTTGACCCCGCGCGCGGCTCCTTGGCGGCCTTGCGCCACCGCTGGCGCAGTCCATCGACGGCGCGCCCCAGCCTCGTCGCCTCCTCGGCCGCCATTCGGACCGCCGAGCAGAACACGCCGCACCACTCGGCGACGCGTCCCTCGCGAAACGCCACCAGGCCGCGAATGTACGCGCGCGAGTCCGACCCCATCGCCAGGCTCACCGGCAGCACGAACCCCTCTGACAACCCGCGCCGCCGCAACACCGCGTAGATGAGGCAGCGGCCGACGCGTCCGTTGCCGTCGGGAAACGGGTGAATGGTCTCGAACTGCGCGTGCACGATACCGGCCTGGATCACCGCCGGCACGTCGTCGCGCGAGGCGAACGTGCATAGATCTTCCAGCAATCCAGGCACGCGATCCTCGGGCGGGGGTACGAAGTCCGCGTTTGCCGGCGTGCTGCCGCCGCCAATCCAACCTTGCGACGTTCGCAGCTTGCCGGCCCAGGCCCGATCGGGCGTCTCCTTGAGCAAGACCCGATGGATGCCCAACACATCCCTTGGTGCCATCGGGCGCGCCCGGCTTCCCAGGGCGATGGCCGCCTCCATGGCGGCGACGTTCCCCAGAACTGATTCAGCGGTCATGTCAGGGTGTCCCTGCCCGAACGAGGCGCGGGCCAGTCGCCGGTGCGAGATCTGCAGACCCTCGATGCGTGACGAGGCGACGGCCTCCGTTCGAAGCAGATGCCGCCCCAGCGCCTCCCACGATGGTTCACCCGGCGGGTGAGCCCCCAGCGCTTGGACAGCTGCCGCGGCCACCGCCGCCGACTCCGCCACGTCGGATGGAATCGCCAGCTCGAGATCGGCGATGGGATCGGGAACGAAAGCCCGGTAGACGAACCCCCGCCGCGATCTTCGACCCCCGAAGGCTTCAAGGTCGGCCCGCCACTGTCGTTTGACGAAGCTGGGCATCGTTCAGCAAGGGTATCGCCGCGCCTTTGACGGCGCAACGTCATATCAAAGGTTGTTCTGCAAGGTTTGATATGAGAATTGCGCTGTCAAAGGGTCTCCCCCTCTTTCCGCCTCGCTGCGTCCGCCCCTGCGTCCGCCGCGTCGTCCGCCGCGTCGTCCGCCGGCAAGCACAGGCGCCGCTCGTCGGCGCCGTCGCGCCGCATGTGACGGTACCAGCGCATGTACGCAGGCGCCGCCGCCGCCGTCGCCGCCGTCAGCAAGGCGAACCCGCCCAGCAATGCCACCTGCCGGCCCAGCACAGCGAACGTGCCGGTGGTGGCCACCGCCGACGCCGCCACCGCCAGCGATGCCACCACCGCGCCCCAGTAATCGACGGGAAAACGGCCGAACCAGGGTCCCCCGTGCCACCACACCTCGCCCTTGCGGAAGCGCGTCCAGCCATAGCGCGGGTTCAGCAGAAACCACAGCAGGTCCCAGGTCACCACCCAGGCCATGTAGGCCGCCAGCGTCGTCGCCTCCGCTCCCCAGCTCCAGGGGACGCCAGAAACGAAACCGATGTGAAAGCTCCAGGCCGGCAGCACGAACATCACCGCGTGATAGCCGGTCAGCGGCTTGCCGCGCATGAACAGGCCGTAAAAACGCGCCGACGGCGTGGTCACCCGAAACCAGGTCGGCAAGCGTTCGGCCCAGCCGTGCGGTCCCTCGATCTCGATCTCCACGGCGGCGAACATCAGCGCGTACGCGAACAGAAACAGCACGCGGAGCACGACGTCGGTCGTCGCTGGGCTGGCGGTCATGGGCCTAGCATGACGTGCCCCGACCGGTACCGGTAGGGCCCGCTGTTTCTCCGTTTGGTTCTATAATCACCTGGTGAAATACCGTCGATTCGGTGGCACCGGGCTGATGATGCCGGTCTTCACGTGCGGCGGCATGAGGTTCCAGCAGTCGTGGAAACGGGGCGCCACAGTCACCGCCGCCAGCCAGCGCAACCTGGAGGCGACCGTCGACCGCGCGCTGGCCCTTGGGATCAATCATTTCGAAACCGCGCGCGGCTACGGCACCAGCGAGGTGCAGCTGGGGCAGGCGCTGGCCCGCCATCCCCGCCCGTCGTTCATCCTGCAAACGAAGGTCGCGCCCACCGACGATCCCCAGGACTTTGAACGGTACTTTGGCGAATCGCTGCAGCGCCTGCGCGTCTCACACGTTGACCTGCTGTCCCTTCACGGCGTCAACGACGCGGTCGCCTTGGATCGCACGCTGCGGACCGGCGGATGCCTGGATGTCGCCGAACGCCTTCGCCGAGAGGGCCTGGTTCGCCACGTCGGTTTTTCCACGCACGCACCGACCGCCATCATCCTGGCCGCCGTCGACAGCGGGCGCTTTGAATACGTCAACGTGCACTACTACTACATCTTTCAAGACAACCATCCGGTCCTGGAGGCGGCCCAGCGCCGCGACATGGGCGTCTTCATCATCAGCCCGAACGACAAGGGCGGCCGTCTCTACCGCCCCCCGGCCAAGCTGCGCGCGCTTTGTTCGCCATTGTCGCCGATGGTGTTCAACGATCTGTTCTGTCTGACTCATCCCCAGATCCACACGCTGTCGCTGGGCGCCGCCCACCCGAACGACTTTGACGAGCACCTGCAGGTGCTGCCCTTGCTGGACGCGCCCCAGCCGACCCTGGCGCCCATCGTCCGCCGCCTGGATCAGACCTACCAGGCCGCCGTCGGCGAGCAGTTTGCCCGCGACTGGCGAGTCGGTCTGCGCGAATGGGACCAGTTGCCGGGGCAGATCAACGTGCGCCGGATCCTCTGGCTGCGAAACCTGGTCAAGGCGTTCGACCTCACCGATTTCGCCCAGGAGCGCTATGCCGCGATGAGCCCGGACGACACCTGGGTGCCGGGGGCGCGGGCCAAGACGGTGGATGATCGGGCCCTCATCGACGCCCTCCCTGACTCGCCGTATCGGGCGCAGATTCCCGACTTGATGCGCGAAGCGCACGCCATGCTGGAGAATCCCGCCGCCCAGGCCATGCCCTGAGTCGAACGGGAGGTAACACTGAAATACGAATAGCGACGCACCCTCGTCGATAGTTCGTTTGCCTTAGGTGTCTGCGCCCGGCACCGCGCGGTCGCTGTTGCATCGATTAAGCACGTAGCTTTTGCCGCGCGGACCGTCTGGCCGGTGGTACCTTCCGGTCCAATCGTTTCTCCGCCAGAGGGCTTTCTGACCGGTCAGGGGTGGTGCAAGTCACGAGGAGGAACGGTTTTTTCGGCGGTTGGACCAAAAAAGCACCGTAGGCGTCGGCGGGGTGATCGACCGCGAGCCTCACGGACTACTTATATGGGGCGAAAACCGAAAATCGGTCTCACGGACGGTTCGCAACCAAGGGAGAGTCCCCAATGGCGTCACCAGGCCTCTGGCAGTTCGAAACGGGCGGTGGTCGGAAACCTTCCGGCATAGGGCTGTCTGTTCGCGCCTTTCTGCTGGCGTTCGCGCTGGCACCGGCTGTGGTTGGTTGCGCGGGCGCCGTCGGTGACCCCGGGGGTCCCCCCGACAATCCGTCCGGTGGCGGCGGAAACGGCGTCGGCGGAAACGGCGTCGGCGGCAATGGGCAGGTCATCAACCAGGGCACCGATCCGGGGCGCGTCACGCTGCACCGTCTGAACAAGGTTGAATACAACAACACGGTCAGCGACCTGGTGGGCACGGCGCTGCATCCCGCGAACGATTTTCCGGCCGACAACCGCGCCGTCGGTTACGACAACATCGCCGACGCCCTGTCACTGTCCGACGTCCAGCTTCAGCTGTACCAGAACGCCGCCGAGGCCGTCAGCGAGGTGGCGATGGGGATGCAGCGGTCGAAGGTCGTCACCTGCGACCCGGTGGCCATGGGCGATGCTTGCGTGCGCAGCACCATCCAGGCCTTCGGCAAGCGGGCCTGGCGCCGCCCGATCACCGACGACGAGCTCACCGGTCTGATGACCGTGGCCGGCGTCGCCAAGATGCAGAACGACACGCCTGACGTCGGCATCAAGCTAGCCATCCAAGCCTTGCTGCTGTCGCCGAATTTCATCTTCCGGATCGAGCTGGATTCGTCGCCGGCCTCGCTGACACCGCACCCGCTGACCGAGTACGAGCTGGCCTCGCGGCTGTCGTACTTCCTGTGGAGCTCGATGCCGGACGACCAGCTTTTTGCGGCGGCCGACGCCGGCAACCTGCATGACACCAAGGTTCTGTCCGCCCAGGTCACGCGCATGCTGCAGGATCCGAAGGCGACCGCTCTCGTCGACAACTTCGCCGGGCAGTGGCTGTTCAGCCGCCAGGTGATGGACACCGGCGTCGACAAAACCCTGTTCCCCAAGTTCGACGACGCGCTTCGCACCGCCATGTTGCAGGAGACCAAGCTCCTGTTTCGCGACGTCGCTTTCGGAGGCGCCTCGGCCGAGGCCTTGCTGACCGCCGACTACACGTACATGAACGATCGGCTGGCCAGTCACTACGGCCTGCCCCCGGTCGGCTCGACCGACATGAAGAAGGCCACGCTGCCAGACACCACGCGCGGTGGCTTGCTGGCCCAGGGCAGCTTCCTGACGGTGACCTCGCATCCCACCGTCACCTCGCCGGTGAACCGAGGCAAGGCGATCCTGACCCAGCTGCTGTGCACCGAGGTCCCCGATCCGCCGCCCGGCGTGAACACGCAGCTTGGGACGTCGATGACCGGGACCACCCGGCGCGAGCAGCTGGAATCGCACCGCAATGATCCCAAGTGCTCGTCCTGCCACAGCCTGATGGATCCTCTGGGCTTCGGTCTCGAGAACTATGACGCCGTGGGGGCCTACCGGATGATGGACAACGGCAGCCCGGTCGACTCGAAGGGCACCTACCCGGGCAGCACCGGTACCTTCAGCGGCGCCCGCGAGCTGGCCAAGCTGGTGGCCGGCGACACGCGCTTCCCCGACTGCGTGACCCAGCAGCTTTACACCTATGCCTTGGGCCGCGCGCCGGTGACCACCGCACCCGATCACATGGACCCCGCGACGATCCAGCGCATCTCCCATCAATTCTCGTCGGGCGGGTACAAGTTCGAGACCTTGGTTCAAAAGATGGTGGCTTCCGACACGTTCCTCAAACGTCGTGGCGAAGCGCCGGCCGCAGGAGGCATGCAATGAGCATCGGTTGGCTGAAAGACAACAAGCGCGGCTTTCGACGCCGGGCCTTCCTGCGCGGCGGAGCCGGCACCGTTCTCTCGCTGCCCATCTTCGAATCGCTGATTCCCCGCGAATCGCGCGCGCTGGCCGCCCTGGACACGCCCAAGCGTCTCATCACCTATTACGTACCGAACGGTCACAACATGGTCAGCTGGCGGCCGACCACGGCCGGCAAGACGTACACGTTGACGCCGAACCTGATGCCGCTGGCCGCGATGCAGGCAGACTTCATGGTGGTCACCGGTCTCAACAACCAGCCGGCCGTACCCGACGTCGTCGGCGATCACGCCGCCGGGACCTCGGCCTCCTTCACCGCGGTCCACGCCCTCAAATCGACGACCATGCTCAAGCTGGGCGTGTCGCTTGATCAGATCGCCGCGACCCAGTTCGGCAAGCTGACCCGCGTCCCGTCGATCCAGCTGGGAATGGAAGACGGAAAGCTGGTCGGCGGCTGCGACAGCGGCTATGGCTGCGCCTACTCGAACAGCATCTCCTGGTCGACGCCGACCACCGCGATGCCCAAGATCATCAAGCCGCAGGTGGCGTTTGATCTGTTGTTCATGGGTGGAACCGGCGGCGCTCCGGTCAGCCAGGCCGACGCCCTCAAGCGCAAGGCCTACCGGCAAAGCGTCCTGGACTTCACCATCGGGGGGACAAAGAGCCTGGCCACCAAGCTGGGACGGTCCGATGGACGCAAGCTGGATGAATTTCTGACCGGCGTGCAAGAGGTCGAGCGCGAGGTGAACAGCGCAACCGTCATGCCGGTGTCGTGCAAGCCCACCGCCGTGTCCGACGTGCCGGCCGGGCAGTGGGACAAGCTGGCCCAGGTGTTCGCCGACATCATGGTCCTGGCCATGCAGTGCGACGTCACCCGCGTCTTCAGCTTCATGTTCGCCAACGCCGTCACCGGGCGGACCTACCCGGCGCTGGGCGCCACCCGCGGCCACCACGACATCTCCCACCACGGGAACATCCAGGCCAACCTTGATCTGCTGACCAAGATCAGCACCTTCGAGGTCCAGCAACTGGCCTATCTGATGACCAAGATGAAGGCCGTCCCCGAGGGGAGCAACGACATGCTTTACAACTCGACGCTGGTCTTCACCAGCGACGTGTCCGACGGCAATCGTCACAACCACGACGACATGCCGGTGCTGGTGGCCGGTCACGGTGGCGGCATGCTGAACACCGGCCAGCACATCGTTTACCCGAACGCCAACAAGACCAAGCACGGCAACATGCTGACCACCGCCCTGCGCACGGTCGGGGCGATGGACCTGGTCGGCGACGGCGACAACGTCCTGCCCGAGATGTTGAACATCTAGGGACCGACAACCGAGCTCGCACCCGCCACGGGCTCCGCATGGGGACGCCCTGCCTTGACTTCCGCCGGCGCGGCGACTCAATATCGCTGACTCTGGTCGCGATGAAATTGAACCGGAAACTGAACCGGATGACTCGTGCCGCGGTGGTTTTTATCTTGGGCTTGACCGTGGCGGCAGCAACGCCCGGTTGTGGCCCCAAGAACAAGTACTGCCCCGAAAACATGGGCCCCTGCTATCCGCCGGACAACACGCCCAAGGACGCGGCATCCGACAGCGACGGCACACAGGATGGAGCTGGCGACGGGGGCGCTCCCGCCGACGGTGGTGCCGACACCAGACCGTGAGCCTGGACGGATGAAGCGCTACAAGGCGGTCGTGATCGGGGGCAGCGGTTACGGCGGCGCCGAGATGATTCGCCGCCTGCTCCTTCATCCCGATGTCGAGCTGGTGCGGGTGGCCAGCGTCGATTTCGTGGGCCAGCCCCTGGGGGCGGTCCACCTGTCCCTGACCGGTCGGAGCGACCTTCGCTTTGAAGATCTCCCGGCGGGCGAGGCGGCCAAGGGCTGCGACGTGGCGCTCCTGGGGTTGCCTCACAAGATCAGCGCGCAGAAGGCCCCCGAGATCTTGGCGAGTGGAGCCAAGGTGGTGGATATGTCGGGCGACTTTCGTCTGACCGACGCTGCCGCCTATCGCCAGTATTACGGCGCCGTCCATCCCCATCCCGAACTCCTGGGCACTTTCGTTTACGGCCTGCCGGAGCTGAACCGCGCCGCCATCAAGACGGCGCGCGCCGTCGCCTCGCCCGGTTGCTTTGCCACGACGATCATTCTTGGCCTTCTGCCGCTGGCCCGCGCCGGCAAGCTGCGCGGGCCGGTGCACGTCCTGGGGATCACCGGATCGTCCGGCAGCGGCGCCGTTCCGTCGCTGGGAACCCACCACCCGCTGCGCGCCTTGAATTTGAAGACGTACAAGGCCCTTGAACACCAGCACACCCCCGAGGTCATGCAGGCCCTGGCCCAAGCTGGACAAGGGCAAGGACAAGGAGGCATCGGATTCGATCTCCGTTTTGTCCCGGTGTCGGCGCCGCTGTCGCGGGGGATCCTGGTGACCAGCTTTGTCGAGGTCGCCGCCGCCGAGACCGTCGAATCTCTGGCCGCCCTCTACGCCGCCGCTTACGACAGCGAGCCATTCGTGCGCTTCCTGCGCGATCGCCTGCCCGAGGTGATCGCCGTGTCGGGCAGCAACTTCGCCGAGGTCGGTTTCACCCTGGGCCAGCCGTTGGGCGGCACGCGAACGCTGGCCGTGGTCAGCGCCACCGACAACTTGATCAAGGGCGGGGCGGGGCAGGCCATCCAGAACATGAACCTGATGCTGGGCCTGGCCGAAACCGCGTCGCTGGAAGATCCGGGTCCGTGGCCGTAGCCGAAGTCGTCATCAAGATCGGCGGCGAGGTGCTGGCGCCGCCTGCGCTGCAGCAGGTGGCCGCCGGGATCGCCCAGGCGCGCGCCGCCGGGCACCGGCTGATCGTGGTCCACGGGGGCGGCCCTCAGGCGACGGCCCTGTCGCAACGGCTGGGTCTGGCGCCCACCATCGTCGGCGGGCGGCGGGTGACCGACGCGGCGACGCTGGACGTGATGAAGATGGTGGTGGCCGGCCAGCTGAACGTCGATCTGGTGGCCGCCCTGCGCGGACATCAGGTGCCTGCCGTCGGCCTGCACGGCGCCAGCGGCGTGATCCTGGCGCGCCGCCGGCCGCCGCGCGTGGTTTCGGGCGGCGGCTCCGCGCCCGTCGACTTTGGGTTGGTCGGCGACATCGACGGGTTCGACCTGGCGCTGCTGCGCCTCCTCGGGACCGACTATCTTCCCGTTCTGGCCTGCCTGGGCGCTTCGTCCACGGGCGAGGTGCTGAACATCAACGCCGACGTGGTGGCCAGCCGTCTGGCCGCAGCACTCGGCTGCGACGTCTTGTTGGCAGTCACCGGCGTGGGCGGTGTGCGCCGTGACAAGGACGACCCCACCTCGCGCCTGGCCCGCCTGACCGTCGCCCAGGCCCGGGCCGCCATCGCCGAGGGCACCGTGCAAGGGGGCATGATCCCCAAACTAGAAGAGGCCTTCGAGCCGCTGCAGGCGGGCGTCGCGGCCGTGCACATCATCGGTCCGGGCGAAATCGCCACGGCCCTGGCCCACCCCGGGACGGTGGGGACGCTGCTGGTGGCCTGAAAAAATATTTTCAGCCACTGTCGATCCGGCGCTCTCCCGAACGACTCACGGTGGGACGATACGTCCCCCCGGCCGAAGACGCCGGGACACCCGAGGAGGATACCGATGCAATACCTGCTGTTGATCTATGACAACGAAGCCAAGATGAAGACGGCCACCCCGGCCGAGTCCGCGGCGATGCACAAGGCTTATGGCGAGTTCAGCGCCAGCATCGTCAAGAGCGGAAACATGAAGGGGGGCAACGCCCTGCAGCCAACGTCGACCGCGACCACCGTGCGTGTCCGCGAAGGCAAGACCCTCAGCACCGACGGACCCTTCGCCGAGACCAAGGAACAGCTTGGCGGTTACTACCTGATCGAAGCAGGCAACCTGGACGAGGCGATCAAGATCGCCGCCCGCATTCCGTCGGCGGCCTATGGCTCCATCGAAGTGCGCCCGATCCTGGTGCTTCCCAATACCATGTAGCGTTTGGCTGCAGGCGCCCTTCATCGACATCGGCCGTCCGGGCTATGCTGGTCCGGTCGGTCGATGCAGGAAGAGACCCAGACCCAAACCCAAACAATCGAACAGCTGTTCCGGGACGAGCGCCGTTCAATCCTGGCCACGTTGATTCGCCTCATCGGCGACTTCGATCGCGCCGAGGACGCGCTGGCCGCGGCCTGGGAAGCGGCGCTGGTGCAGTGGCCGCGCGAGGGGCGGCCCGTCAACCCGCGTGCCTGGCTGATTCGCGCGGCACGCAACAAGGCCGTCGACGACATCCGGCGCAGGATGGTGGCCGAACGCGGCCGCGAGGAGCTGGAACAGGAGGCTGCCGTCCACGACAGCGCCGCCGTCGCGGCGCCCGACGAGGCAGAGGAGTCCCCCGCCATCCTTTTGGACGATCAGCTTCGGCTCATCTTCACCTGCTGCCACCCGGCGCTGGCCGTCGAGGCGCAGGTGGCGCTGACGTTGCGAACACTGGCCGGTCTTTCCACCGAGGAGATAGCCCGCGCCTTCCTGCTGCCCGCCCCGACCATGGCCCAGCGTCTGGTGCGGGCCAAACACAAGATCCGCGAGGCGGGCATCCCTTACCGCATCCCTGACGAGGCCGACCGGCAAGAACGCACCGACGCCGTGCTGACGGTCATCTACCTGGTGTTCAACGAAGGATACGCGGCGACGTCGGGGCAGGCGCTGGTCCGTCACGATCTGGCCGCCGAGGCGATTCGCCTGGGGCGTTTGCTGTGCGACCTCCTGCCGGAACAACCGGCGCCGCGCGGCCTGCTGGCCCTGATGCTGCTGCACGATTCGCGGCGCGATGCGCGCGCCGACGCTGCCGGCGATCTGGTGTTGCTGGAGGATCAGGACCGCGCGCGCTGGGATCAGAACGAGATTCGCGAGGGGCTCTTGCTCGTCGACCTGGTGCTGCGCCAGGGCGCTCCCGACAGCTATGCCCTGCAGGCCGCCATCGCCGCCGTGCATGCCCAGGCCGCGCGCGCCGCCGACACCGACTGGCGGCAGATAGCCGCGCTGTACGCGCGCCTCTACGAACTGCATCCGTCGCCCGTGGTGATGTTGAACCACGCGGTCGCCGTGGCCATGGCCGACGGTCCGGCCGCTGGGCTGGCGATTCTCGATCGGCTGGCCGCCAGCGGCGTTCTGGCTGGATACCATCTGCTGCCGGCGGCCCGCGCCGATCTGTTGCGGCGGCAGGGGCGCGCCGCCGACGCGGCGGCCGCCTACCGCGAAGCGCTGGCCCTGGTCAGTCACCCGGCGGAACGGCGCTTTCTGCAGCGTCGGTTGGCCGAGGTAGATCCAACGGCGGCGCCGTTGTCGCCCGTCTGAGCCACAGCTGCTTGAGCTGACAGTCAACAGGCTCTGTTGCCTCTCGCCCGCAGGCCAGTCGCTCCAGCGCGCCGTCCAGTTCCTCCAGCGCCGCCGGGTCGCACAGACCCGCCGCCAGGCGATCGCCTTTCCACGTGCGCAGGTTCATGACGTGGATGCGGGCCATCAGCCGCGCCGGCAGCCGCGCCGTGGTCAAACGCGATCGCTGCACCTCCCAGCCTGTTCCTTCTGCCAGTCGATCCAGCGTCTGCCCGATGGTCATGTTCTGTCCGTGTGCGCGCTGCAGGGCCGCGACCAGCGTGTAGTACTGCGCCAGCGCTGCGTGCGGCGACGCCAGTCGGGCCGTCTCTTCCAGCAGGAGGTGCGCGCCCGGGGCCGCGGCCTGCGCCCAGGTCGACAGCACTGCCCCCGGTGCCGCCAGATGCGTCAGCAGAAACCGCGCGTAGAAAATGTCGGCGCCAGCCACGGGGAACGGACCCGCGCTCACGTCGTGCGCGACGAATCGGAGGTCAGCGGCCTGCCACAGCTGCGCGCGCGCCAGAAACCGTGGCGACCGATCCAGCCCGGTGGTCAGGGTCGGCGACATGACCTCGCGAATCAGGCGCGTCGTGTAGCCGGGCCCGCACCCCAGATCGACGGCGTGATCGGGACGCAGCCCAGATGTCGCGCCAAACGAGCGCGTCCAAACGTCTGCGAGAAAAGCGCGCGAGGTCGGTTCAAAGGCGCGCGCCAGGATGCGCAGCCGTTCTGCGGCCAGGTCGTTGTCACCGAAGGTGTATGTGTCTGCGTCGGCCATGGTGTGCTGGGCTCACCAGGGGAACGCCGACCGACCATCGGGAGGCGACCCCGCGGGTCGCCTCTCCTTTCTTCGTTGCTCAGAAGGACGGCGCCCGCAAAACCATCGCAAACCACCAATAAAGGCGGCCGAACTGAAACGATGGAGACGCGAGCGACATCGGAGGGGCCATTTTCGGCGAGAGGGGCCCGATGTCAATGGAAATGCCGGCAACCTGCGTCAACCACACCGGAAAATTTGCAGTCTGCAGTGACTTTTTTGGCGGCTGGGCCGTCTTACATTCAGGTCGCATAGGAACGGAGGCGGCTTTGCCGCCGAAGGTCCATCGCGGGAGATCTGGAACCCGGTCAGGGTTCCAGTTACAACGATCGGAGGTCGTCATGAAGACGTTTATTCTCATCGGTGCTCTGCTGGCCGGCCTGGTCGGAATGCCGGCGGGCGCTTCGGCACAAGGATGGCGAGGAGGCGGCGGCCATGTTGGCGGCGGTGGCGCTCACGTCGGGGGCGGCGGCGCTCGCTTCGGGGGCGGCGGCCATGCGGGCGGCTGGTTCAGTGGCCACGGGTACCGCGGTGGATTTTACGGCGGCGGACCGTCAGTTCACCTTGGCATTCACGCGGGCGTTCCCGTGCGGTCCCACGCTTGGGTTCCGGGATACTGGGGGTGGCGCGGCGGGGCCCGCATCTGGATCGGCGGGGGCTATTACGCCCCGCCTTACGCCGGCTGGGTCTGGGCCGGTCCGGGCTGGGTCTGGAATGGCTATCAGTGGGTCTGGCAAGAAGGCCACTGGGCGGCGCCTGGTTACTAGAAAAGCCTCCCGCCTTCTTCACACAGAAATCTGAGGGATCTACGCGCTTCATCGCGTTCGCGGGCGCGAGATCCCGAGGATAAGGGCGGATAAGAGCGTCATCGTTTTTGGCGTAGGGTTTGCTGCACCGCCAGGCGACAATGACACCGCCGATGCCTGCTGTCTTGCTGCGCCGGTCGCTGCCGATCGCCCCCGAGGCGCAGCCGGCGCGCCGGCACCTGCCGCTGGCGCCGAACGTCCGTCCGGCTGATCAAGTAAGGCCCATCTACGCCGTCTGGGAGATCACGCTGCGCTGCGATCTCGCCTGCGTTCACTGCGGGTCACGCGCCGGCAAGGCGCGACCCGACGAGCTGACCACCGCCGAGTGCCTGGCTCTTGTCGACCAGATGGCGGACCTGGGCGTCCTTGAGGTGACGCTGATCGGTGGCGAAGCTTACCTGCGTGATGATTGGCTGGAGATCGTGCGCGCGCTGCGCCGCCGCGGCATGCGGGCCACCATGACCACCGGCGGCCG
>JAXDMH010000699.1:0-3764 GCA_034666225.1 Myxococcales bacterium | reverse complement strand
CGACGCACATATTGCAAAATACCAGAGCGCTAATGAATGAAACGTTTCCGCATTGTTAATAGCAGGTAACTTGGCAGTCTCGGTCCAGCGAGAAGGGTTTGCGAAGCTAGACTGGGGCGAAATGCGAAGGAGCCGCCAAGTGACGGTGATGGTGCTGCTGGTGAGCACCGTCGTGGCGATCTCGGTTCTGACCCTGCGCCGGGGCAGTGGCCGCGTCTTGAGGGAATTCCGCACCTCGCCGGCGCGCCTGGCTGAAGGGGCGGCCTCCGGCCTGCAGAGTTATCTCGATTCGTTCGATCGTGACACGCGTCTGCTGGCGGCGCTGGCGGCCCGCACGCGCCGCCAGTCCATCGACGCTCCTGGACAGGACCAGGTCATTTGGGCCGCCTTCGATGCTCTGGCGACGGTCGTTGCTCACTACCGCACGATTGCTTTGTTTGGCCCCCATCAACCGCCGATTGTGGCGGTTGATCCCACCGAAGACCGAGCGCTGATGGCGCCCCTATTGGTGCAGGCCAGCGCTGCGCTGGCGCGTGAATCGTCGACCACCAGGCAACCGATCCTTCGCGGGCCAGTCGCACTGGCACCCGGCCGCTGGTTCTACTTGTATGCGGCGCCTGTGGGAGACAGTGAGGCCGTCGTGGTCACTGCGGATGCGGCTTTGATGCTGGAGGTGATCTGGAGAGGACGTGCGGGACGACAGAACCTGGTTGTCGTCGATCCGTCTGGCGCCGTTTGGTTTGGATGTGAAGAGCGACAGCGTTGCCGGTTGCTGCGTAAAGGGGAGGCTCTTCACCAAGGCCTGGTCGAGATTCTGGACGCCGCAGATTCCTCCGAACCGGTGCGCCCGTCGGCCAGCGCATCATCACTTGGCTTACCGGCGCGACTGGTCGTCGGCAAAGCGCCGCCCGTAAGCGTGCCGCTGGGCCAGTGGTCAGTTTCCTTGCTGGCTTCGGCGGCGGACATCGCCGCCCGCGAACGGCAACTTCTTTTGCAACTGGTCCTCACCAGCGCAGGCGTCATCGGCGTCATGCTGATTGCGGGCGCTCTCACTATCCGGCAGCAGGCGCGCGCGGCCGAGCTGGCGGCGCGCCTACAGGCGGCGCAAGAAATGGCCACCCTGCGCGAGCGAAGCGACAAGATTCTGGAGAATGTCCCGATGGGAATCATGGGCATGACCCGCGATGCTCGAGTGGCCATGGTCAATCGGTTCTTTGCCGCCACCCTGTCCACCTATGACCCGGCAGGGTGGGCGTCAGTGCTGCGAGAACACCTTGATCGGGCTCTCGCAACAGGGCGGACTCAGATCGTCACCGACGTTGCCGTGCGAAGCGCGCCTGGAAATATTCACGACTATGACGTGCGGGTCGTGCCGCTTAGCCGTCCCGCCGACGATGTGGCGGCGCTCTTGCTATGGGAAGACCTGTCCGAGCTGCGCGGTCTGCAACGTCAGCTGGTGCGCGCGGAAAAACTGATCACGGTCGGCGTCCTGTCGGCCGGGATCGCTCACGAGATCGGCACACCCCTCAGCGTCATTCGGGGACGCGCCGAGCACTTGCTAGAGCGGGTTTCTGAGATCGGCGCCGCCGAAGATCTGCGCGCCATCGTTGCCCAGATCGATCGCATCTCGTCGACCATTCGTCAGGTGCTTGAATTTTCCCGAACCAGCCGCTCGCAGATCGGTCCCACCGATGTACGGACCGTGATCGACAAAGCGTTAGGGCTGTTAGATTGGCGCATCACGAACAAGAGGTTTTCGGTGCAAACCACAGGCGACCAGTCCCTTCCGCCCATCGCCGCCGACGCCCAGCAATTTGAACAAGTGCTGGTGAACTTGCTGATGAATGCCTGCGATGCATCCCCGCCGGGCGGAAAGATCGAGATCCACACCAGCCTGGACGCCGGTCCGTCGCCCCCGGTGCTGCGCCTCGAGGTGATCGATCACGGTGCCGGGATCGCCGCCACGGACCTGAACTCGGTCTTTGATCCTTACTTCACCACAAAGAAACGAGGCGAGGGGACCGGCCTGGGCTTGGCCATCGTTTCCCAGGTCGTCCGCAACCACCATGGAACTGTCGCGCTGGCCAGCACCGTCGACGTGGGAACAACGGTGACCATCTTGTGGCCCGTCGCCGCCGCGCAGGAAGCTGTCGCCCATGCGTAAGCCAAGCGTCTTGGTCATCGACGACAACGTCGAGATGGTCAACACCCTGACGAACTACCTGGCCGATCACGGGTTTCACGTAGAAAACGCCACCAGCGGCGCCACGGCCCTGGACAAGTTCGCGCAGGCTTCATGCGATGTGGTGTTGACCGATCTGCGCATGCAGGGTGTGGACGGCATAGACGTCCTGGACGGGATTCACGGAATCGACCCGCGTACCCCCGTGGTGTTGATGACCGCCTTCGGCAACATCGAAAGCGCAGTGGATGCGATTCAACGGGGTGCATTTCACTATGTCACCAAGCCATTCAAGATGGCGGCGGTCCGCGTGCTTCTGGAGCGGGCGGCCCGCGAGCGACTGGTCGGAGAACAAAACCAGCAGCTGCGGACCGCCTTCAGGGAACGGTTCTCCACCAACGGATTGGTCGGCGAGAGCGTGGCCATGCGCGCGCTCAAGACCCTCATTGAACGCGTCGCCAATGCACCCAGTCCCGTCCTGATCGTCGGCGAGACGGGGACTGGAAAGGAGATCGTGGCGCGGACCATCCACGTCGAAAGCGCGCGCCGGGATGCTTCTTTTGTCGCGGTGAATTGCGCGGCATTGCCCGAGACGCTGCTGGAGAGCGAGCTGTTCGGGCACGCCCGCGGTGCTTTCACGGGCGCGACCCAGGTTCGACGCGGGGTCTTCGTCGAGGCAGACCGGGGCACGTTGTTTCTGGACGAGGTTGGCGACATGCCGCTTGCCCTGCAGGGAAAGTTGCTTCGTGTCTTGCAGTCGGGAGAGATCAGGGCGGTCGGCGGCGAGTCCACCCGGCGGGTGGATGTCCGCTGTATCGCGGCCACGCAACGGGATCTGCGCCATCTGGTTCAATCCGGGGAGTTCCGGGAGGATCTTTTCTTCCGCCTGAACGTGGTTCCGGTCCGTCTCCCGCCGCTGCGCGAGCGACGGGAGGACATTCCGTTGCTGGTCGAACATTTCCTCTCTCAGGCGCAGCAGCGCCTGGGAGGCGCGGCGCGCAGGTTTACCCCCTCGGCCTTCCGTGCGCTTGAAGCCCATTCGTGGCCCGGCAACGTCCGCGAGCTGGACAATGTTATCGAACGCCTGCTGGTGACCTCGACGAGCGCGGAGATTGACCTGGATTCCGTTCTGCCCGCGCTGATCCTGGCGACGCCCGCCGATCCTATCGAGGCGTTGGCCGCAACGGCGGTGCCGCTGGAGGAATTGGAGAGGCGCTATCGGGAGGCGGTGCTGCGCCATACCCAGGGAAACAAGGCCAAAGCGGCAGCCATCCTGGGCGTCGATCCGTCGACGCTGTACCGAAAAGAAAAGCTACGCCGCTCCTGAACGACGGTTTGTTCGCCCACGTGAGTTGCGAACGGTCGAGCGCCACGGCCCGAAAAATGCCGTAATTCCGGGGCATCGCCAGCGTCCCGTGCAAAGTTACAAAGGTTTTTCGCGCGCGAAATCACCTGTTAACCAAACGTCCCTAGAGTGGCTGCACAGGAAAGCAGGAGGCCGCTCATGTGGGAGCAGTACAAGAAAACGTTCGGCAGCATGCAGGTGTTCATCGCCGTGGTCACCGTCGGTTTGTTCTTCGGG
>JAXDMH010000698.1:0-4783 GCA_034666225.1 Myxococcales bacterium | reverse complement strand
CGCGCGCGCCTCCGCCCCCACGGCGCAGATGACCGGACTGCCCAACGCCGAGACCGCGGTCGTCCCCAGCGTGGCGGGACCGCATCGCTTTGGCTCCACCGCCAACTTGAGCCCGCGAAAGAAAAGTCGCCTGACGCTGTGGCTGGTGTTGGCCGGCGCAGGCGCTGTGGCCGCGGTGGCGATCTTCGCTGCGCGGCCGCAGCTTGTTTCGCGATCGACGGGTGTGGACACGGCCAGCCTGGTGGCCCCGGCTGCTCCCTCGGCGCCCGCCGTGATTGCCCCGGCGCCGTCTGCTGAAGCGACGACGACGGTGATCGCGACGCCACCGCCAGCGACAGCGGCAGCAATCGCTGCGCCCTCCCCCTCGCCGGCGGCGGAGCCGGCAGCCGAACCGGCGCCGGCGGCGCCGAACGCCGTGGCCCCCGCGCCGGCACCAAAGCCGACTCGACGGAAACCGGCGCGCATCAACGCACCCGCGGCGGCCGCAACGCCAGCGGCGGCCGCCGCTGAAAAGATCGTCAGCCCGGCGCCCGTCGCCGAGCCCAACGGCCCCGGCGAAGAGAAAACGCCGGCCGTCCGTGGTCCGCGTGAGGTGCTGGCGGAAGGTGAAAAACTTCTCAGTCAGGGGGAAGTCGGAGATGCTTGCGCGCGCGGCGAGGAGGCCAAACGGATGAACCCCAAGCTTGTCTTGTCTTACAGATTCCTGGGCAAATGTTACATGCGCGCCGGCAACGCCAGCCAGGCCAACGAAAACTATCGCAAGTACCTCGAGCTCGCTCCCAACGCATCGGACGCCATGTTCATCAAGAGCATCGTCAAGTGATCGGCGCGCAGCGCAAGGTCACACACAGCTTCGCCGTCAGCCGCACCGTCTTCGCCGTCTTCGCAGCCATCGACGTCCTGGGCGCTGCCGGCTGTCGCGTCGACGCCGACGAATTTCAAAGCCGCGTCTTTCACTGCGACACCGCCGCGCCCGATCCGCTGTGCGGCACCGACAAGGACGGCAACCCCATGCAGTGTTTCGCCGCGCGCCAGATCGGCGGCGCCGATTTCTGCACGCAAAGCTGCGGCGACGTCCCCATGTCTCTGCCCGACGAGAACGCCGTCTGTGTCCAGGGCAACGCCAAGCTGAAGGCCTGCGATCCCACCGCCGATGATCCGTGCGGCCGGCGCGAGTTCGGCTGCCTGCGCACCGACGTCCTTTCCGACGAAGGGATCTGCGTGACCGGCTCCCCCTGCCTTCAGGACGACGACTGTCACGATCCGGTGCGCTCGACCTGCGCGGCCACGTTCTTGAAGGGCCTTTACAACAAGGCCACCGACCTCAAGACGGATCACCTTTACTGCCTGCAGAAGGGTTGCAAGAAGAACGCGTCGTCGTGCTCGCCCGGCGAGACCTGCTTGCGCGACGTCATCCCCGAAGCGGCCGACCCACCCGACATCTGCGTGCCCAACTGCGACTCGCACCTGCGCTGCCCGCCCAATCATTTCTGCTTTCAAAAGATCTCCGGCCCCGCCAACCCCGCCGTGTGCATCCCCGGACTGATGGGCTTTGTCTGCACCAGCGACATCGATTGCCTGATGGGGACCTGCCTCAGCGACCAGGATCCCACGCCGGAAACAGGCCTCAAGCTGTGCACCACCACCTGCGCCAGCGACGCCGACTGCGAAAAATTCGACAGCCAGCAGGGACAGTTCACCTGCGTGAAAGGACACTGCGCGACGCCCAACGCCTATCGCGGCGCCAGCTGCGATACCGACACCGACTGCAGCCGCGACGTGGGAACGTCTTGCGTGCGCTTTCCGCCGGCGGACTTTTCCCAGCAAGGCACCTGCCTGCGCGCCTGCGCCCCCGATGGGTCGTGCACGGCGCGCGCCGGCATCGGCCACACCTGCTTGCCGCTGGTGGGCCAGGACCGGACCACGTCGCCCGCCTGTTTCCCCGGATTTTTCGGGTTCCCCTGTTTTGCTGACAGCGCCTGCGCGGGCGGCCTGACCTGCCGGGGCGCCGACCTCACCGGCGCGACGCCCAAGCCCGGCGTCTGCACCACGCTGTGCGCCAGCGACGCCGACTGCGGCGCCAGCCGATTCATCGGCGATCAAGCCTATTGCGCCCTGCCCGTCGCCCCCATCTGCCTGCCGCTGGAAAACGACGGCGATGACTGCATCGACAAGAAGCAATGCGCGTCCAAGGTCTGCACGGCCGGCAAATGCGGCACCGGAAAAGGAGCAGCCCCATGAAACGCGAGCGCAAACGCGAGCGCCAGCGCCAGCGCATCGGCGGCAAGACGCTGTTCGGGTTCGTTACGGCGGCGGTCCTGCTGGCGTCGTGGCCGGCCGCGGCGGCCGACAAGCTGGCGGTGATGGTCCTGGCCACCGTGGAAAAAGACGCCGAGCTGGCCGACAACCTGACCGAGGTGATCATCGCCCGCGTCGCGCAGCGCGGCGGCACCGAGATCGCCGGCAAGGAAGAGTTCCGCGCCCGCCTGGGCGTGGAGAACGAACGCAAGGCCCAGGCCTGCCTGGACGACATCGCCTGCCTGGGCCGCGCGGCGGTGTCGCTGGGCGTGCGCCGCATCGTCGCCGGCAGCATCGGCCGGCGTGGAAAGCAGTTCCTGTTCAACCTCAACCTCGACAACGTCGAGAGCGGCCGCGTGGAGAATCGCGTCTTCCGCCTGGTCGAGGGCGGCATCGAGGATCTGATCCACGCCGTTCAAGAAGGCACCGACGAACTCTTTCGGCCCCGGGTAGAACCGGGACACATCCAGGTGGCGTCGGCGCCCGAGGGCGCGCGCGTCTCCATCGATAACGCCTATCTGGGGGTCACGCCGCTGATCTCGGGGACGCTGCTGGCCGGCAAGCACAACGTGCGCGTCGAGGCGGACAATCGGTTCCCCTGGACCTCCAAGGTCGAGGTGTTGCCGGGACAGGAACTGCAGATCAAGTTGACGCCCGACAACCTGCCCCAGCGCAAGGTGTGGCCGGCCTACGGCGCGTACGGCGGGTTGGCCGCCGCCGCGGTCGGGTTCGCCGCCGGCGGATTTCTGGGCGTTCTGTCCCAGCTGCAACCGAACGGCAGCACCCGATTCGACGCGCAACAGGACTACGACCAGAAACGCCGCTTCGCCCTGGCCGCCAACATCTCCTTCGGCGCCGGCGCCGTGCTGACCGTCGTGTCGTCGTACTTCTTCATCCGCTATCGCGACGACATCTTCGGCCGCACCGAACACTACGACGAAACGCCGTGACCGCCGCTTTCGGCTTTCAGGGCTGCGGCGGTGGGCCGATGTACATGACCGTCATCGTGCCGACGGCGGTGTTGCCCGACGAGATGACCACTGACGCCGTTCCGTCGCCGATCTGATTGGTCTCGCCGGTGCCTTCGAAGGCCTTCAGCTTGAAGTTCAGCGTTCCCGAATCCGTGAAGGTCGAGTATTCGAACGTCCCCACGTCGTTCGACTCCGGCGGCGAACAGTGCTTGAGGGTGGTGTCGGTCGTGTCAGCGCCAGTCACGAAGAGATGACAGGTGTGGATCATCGCCCGCAGCGGCGTGGACCAGGCATCGTCCAGCATGACGTGAACCTCTGCGTACGAGTACGTATTGCAGCCCGCGCCCAAAAGACCGGTCCAAAGGCACAAGCCCAGCCAGATCGCTTTCGTCTTCATCGGCCTTCTCCAAAACAGCCGATGTCGGCCGAGTTGCACGACTTGGGATCGCCCCCGTTGGCGGCGTGGATCAGGGCCGACCCGCCCCAGACCAGGGCGATGGCCCCGACCACCACGGCGCCGGTGACGGCCCAGAACTTCCAGTGCTTGTAAACGGGCTCCGGCGGCGGCGGTGGGGGGGGAGCCTTGGCCACCAGCGCGGCCTGGGCCGCCTTGGCCTTGGCCTCGGCCGCGGTGGGATCGTCAGGATCCTGGGCCTGCAGCTTGGGCGGCGCTTTGGACGCCGCGTCGGCCTCGGTGCCTCCCAGCTCGCCACCGGCCGGATGCGCTGCGGAAGCGCCTTTGTCGGCCGGTTTCTTGCGAAAGGCCAGGTCGGCGTGGGCTGACCCGGGGGACAGGGTCATGGTGACGGCCACAGTAGCCGCCAGAATTGCCACGATCGATTTCCATCGGTTCGGAAAGATCATGGAGCGCATATTACATGAGACCCGTCTGACGGGAAGCAGTCGGTTGCTGACCACTTGTTGAACAGCTTCCGATGATTAGGTTGCGGCGCGGAGGGACGACGATGTTGAACGGAACTAACGGGACGAACGGAACCTACAGCACCACCGGCGTGGCTGAACCAAGCAGCGACGCCATCGCCAAACGCGCCTACGAGCTGTACCTGCAGCGGGGGTCGGTCGCCGGTTTCGAGCTGGATGACTGGCTGCAAGCGGAAGCAGAGCTGTTCGCCGTGGCCAGCGTCAAGAGGACGGCAACGCCGTCAAAGACGCAGCGCAATTCCCGCAGCCGCTGATACCGGCCGGGGGCACCCGGACCTCCTTATCCCTGCTCACACAGCCCCGACTCAAGCTGGGCATTTGGCCAAAGATGCTGCGCGCACTGACGAGCGTCGTCAGGTGAAAACGCCGGCACGAAGACCCGTACCCGGTGATTTTTGCAGAAGTCATACCGCCGGATGGCCGCCCCGACGACGGTGACCGGAACTCCTGAATTTCGTCGCGTGCAGGCCGTCGCCTCCTCCTGCGAATCGGCCAGGTGCGAGACGATCTCGCCGCAGCCGTGGCCGTCGCGAACCGGAACGTAATAAGCCCGCGACAGCTCGGTGGCGGCG
>JAXDMH010000697.1:0-4788 GCA_034666225.1 Myxococcales bacterium | reverse complement strand
GCTGACCGGTCGGGCAGGTGACGCCGGTGCAGGCGTCGACGCAGTTGCCGCTGTCGCAATAGGTTCCCGCCGGGCAGACCTTGTTGGCGCAGGCGGTGGGCGTGCAGCGATGATCGGTGGCGCAGCTGTTGCCGGTTGCGCAGCCGGTGCACTCGCACTCCTGCTGACAGACACCGCCCGTGCATTCAAAGCCGGTCTCGCAGGTGACGCCCAGACAGGGATCGACGCAGCGGCCGACGCGACAGGTTTGCCCGTGCGGGCAGGTAACGCCGTTGCAGGAACCGACGCAGGCGCCCCCCACACAGCGCGTCCCGCCCGTGCAGGTGATCCCCTGGCAGGACGCCTCGCCGCAGATGCCCGCCACCGTGCAGACCTGACCGGTGGGACAGCTCTGTTCGATGCAGCGATCGACGCAGGTGCCGCGATCGCACACCTTGCCGGTGGGGCAGAGGCTGGGATTGTCTTCGTCGACGGTGCCGTCGCAGTTGTTGTCCAGGCCGTCGCACACCTCGGTGCCGGGCGACGAGTTGGCCACGCAGGTCAGCCCGCCGGCGCGCGTGCACTGCTGGGTGCCGGCCGCGCAGATCCCTTTGGCGCCCGTCACCATGCAGGCAGCGCCGCCGCCCTGGCAGCTGATGCCGGTGATGAAATAGATGTCGTCGTTGAAATCGCCGTCGTTCAGCGCATTGCCGGTGGCCGGGCCGAAGCGCAGCGCCGACACCGGCAGATCTTCGAAGGCGATGTAATAGGCGTTGGGCGTGGTCGTCGATTTGTAGGCCACCGCCAGGATCCAGTTGCCCGATGGGTTGGTCCCGCCACCGTTGCGCGGACACTGACCGGCGCCGTTGGTGCACAGGGTGTTGAGGCGCGCTTCGGAAAAATGCGTCTGCGGGCAGGTGCCGGTCTGGATGGCGTTGTGAATGGCGAAACCGATGGCGCCGCCTTTCCAGTTGGGACTCTTCAGAATGTCGCCACCGTTGAAGGTGACGAGGTTCGTCGCATCTTCGACGGCCGGGGTGAACGGCCCAGTGTTCGGCGCCGTTCGCGGCACCAGGGGAAAGATCTGCGCGTCGGTGGGCGGCGTGTTGCTGTTCGGATCGACGTTGTACCAGCCAAAGTCCATCTGGCAGCCGCCGCCGTGCAGGACCAGTGTGCCGGTGAAATTGCAGCGCGGAGAAAACGTCACCGGGCTGGTCAGCGCGTCCGACTGATAGTTGATCATTTCATTGCGCGACGAGAAAAACGTCGGCATGTCCAGGTGCACGGCGTGGCCGCGGACGCCCGACGCGTCGGCGTTTTCGTTGGGGCTGATGATGGGCACCACCAATCCGTTCGGCTCGGTCACCGCCGCCAGCAGCGGTTGTTGCCGTTGAACCAGAACCGCCATCGCACTCAGAGACAATAAGAAAGACTTTCTAAGAGACGACCTCGTGAACATCGCCGTCTAGTAAATCACTTGTAATCGGCCAAATACAGCTTGTCGCCCGACCATCGCGACGGTCCAGCCGGCCGATCAACCGGCGGTCGCCAGGTCTAAAAACACATTGACCGACGTGTGCGTCACCACTTTGAGACTTCGAAGCTGGACGCCAGCAGCTTGATGCCCCGGATGGCATCGTTGAACCGAACGCGCTGTTCGCCCAGCGACAGGTCCAATTCGACGAGGCGCTTGCCGATGGTGTCCAGGCGGGCCGAATCGGCGGCCAGTCGCGCCGCCAGCTTGGCGCGCAAGGCACCGGCGGCGGTGTTCTTCTCCAGCGCTTTCAGGTTGGCGCGGGTCTCTTCCGTGGCCCGGCGGCGGTCGGCGTCCTCGGCGGCCAGCTTCTCTCGTTCTTCGGAGACCTTCACCAGCGTCTTGCGGATCTCCCACGCCGCGGTCAGCGGTTCCGCCACCGCCTTGTCGGCGCGTCCGTCGCCCAGATAGGCCTTCACGGCGTCGTCCGCCAGCGGCGACAGCCAGTCGACGCCGGTGATGGTCTGCTGCCGTTCGTCGACGGTCAGGGTGACGGTGGCGTGTGGCCCCACGTTGGCCGGCACCAGGGCGCTGCCGGCGCCCACGTTGTCCTCGGTGCCGGCGGGAGGCTTTTCCAGGCGGGCACCGGCCAGCCGTGGGTGCTTGACCAGCAGCTTGGCGGTGTGGTCGGCGCCGTTGCGCAGACGGTACCGGGTCAGGGTCACGCCGTCGCGGGCGATGCTGATGGTTCCCGCTTCGATGTGATAGAGGCGAGCCCCTTCCTGGCGGGACTCGCGGTCTTTGTCGACAGCCACCGTCCGTTCCAGCGCAAAGGGCACCGTGGCCGTGGCCCCCACCGGCAAGGGGTCGGTCATCCCCTGGCCCAGGAAACCGCCGTCGGTACCCTCGGAGAAGATCGCCAGCGGTCCTTTTTCCAGAAGGCCGCCCGTGGTGTTGGTAAAGCGAGCCACGCGAAACGGATGCGAGGCCGATTCGGGCACGCCGTCGTCGGGAGCAAACAGGGAGATCGCCTCGCCGGCCACCCGTTTGTCCATGAGCAGGACCATGGTGGCGTTCTTGTCGGGCAGGGTGATGGGCACCGCGAGGTCATAGCGGGTGGCGCCCGCTTGCAAGGCCACCGCCGCCAGCGCCGACAGGTTGCGCGACCCGCGTGAAAAAGCCGGCTCTGCCGCGACCATCGTCCGCGGCGCCGCCGGTTGCCCCGCCCCGGGAGGCCGCGCAGGGTCCCACTTCTTCATCGGCATCGCCCGGCGTTCGCGCCCAGCTTTGTCGGCCAGCGCCTCGGCCGGGGCGTCATCCATGGGCATGGGCGCCGGCGCCTCCATCGTCATCGGCGCGGACGGGGGGGGCGGCGGTGGTTGCTGGGACAGGCTGGTCTCGCTGTGCGGCACCACGGCGATCACGTCGCCGCCGTCGGTGACCGTGGGCCGCGGCGGAATCACCGGTGTGGCCAGCGAGGCATCAAAGGCCAGCGGCGCCTCGGCGATCAGCGACAGCGAGACGCCGTTCCAATCTTCGCCGGACAGATTCTGCACGATGCCCCAGACCTGCAAGGTGGCCTTGGCCTCCCAGGCGTCCAGCACCAGCCGGTACGACGGGCGCCAGACCGGCGTCTCGGCGATGTAGCCGACCTGCAGATCGTGGTGACTGCCGTCCAGGTGCATGGTCACCGTCTCGAGGCCGCTGCGGCGGGTGTCGCCCGGCGCTGGGTCCAGCTTGTCGACGGACAGCGGGAACGACGCCGAACGAACCGAGCTGCCCCCGCGTTCCAGGACAGCCAGCGAAGCCAGAAAATCCCCCACCTCGTTCTGCCGCACCCGGAACTGAACCCGATCGCCGCTGACCCGGCCGGCGCGTTCGAAATAGCCGATGCCGTTGCGATAGACCACCACCTTCCTCAGCGCCAGCCCGCGCGCAGCGACCGGTCCGTGCACGCAGCCGGCGCCGCTGGCCAGCAACGGCAGCAGCGCAGCCGCCACCAGCAACATCGGGGGATGTTGTTTTTTCATGGTCCCGCAGTGTCGCAGGTTTTGTCAGGCGCGTGAATGCGGCCGCTGGGCGGCGAATTTTTTGACGGCGGCGTTGTCCGGGCCGACGCTGTTGTCCAACGTGGCCAACATCGCTCCCGCTGACAACGTCGTCCTGCGCGAAACCATCGCCGAGCTGCAGCGGCTTTTACCCAGCCACTGGACGACCGCGGTGTCGGTCAAGACCAACGACGCCGCCGACGCGCGCGTCACCATCAAGACGCCATCCGGGGCCAGCGCCGCCCTGGCCATCGGGGCACAACGCCAGCTGGATCCCCGGTTCGTCCCTGGGGTGGCCCAGTCTCTGCGCGCCACGCCCGCCGACGGTTTTCTGGTGGTGGCGCCGTTTCTGGGTGAACGGACGCGCGCCCGGTTGGGTGAGGTGGGCCTGGGTTACCTGGACCTGACCGGCAACATGCGTTTGTGCCTGGATCGCCCGACGGTGTTCATCCAGACCCAGGGCGCCGCGCGCAGCCCCTGGCGACAGGGACGCGGGGCGCGGTCCCTCGACGGCGTCAAGGCCTGCCGCCTGGTACGGGCGCTGTGCGACGGGACGCCGCCCTTCGGGGTGCGCGCGCTGGCCCTGGCGGCTGCGACCGATCCCGGGTACGTGTCGCGTTTGCTGGATCAGCTGGATCGCGAGGAGCTGATCGAACGTCAGCCGCGCGGTCCCATCGTCGGCGTCGACGTGCCGGGGCTGCTGCGCCGATGGGCCGCCGACTATCATTATGAGACGGCCAACCGGGCGCTGACCTGCCTGCATCCGCACGGCGTGCCGGGCGTGCTATCCGCTCTGGCGGCGTCGACGTTTCCGTACGCGCTGACCGGGCGGGCGGGCGCTGCCGCCCTGCTGGACACCGCGCTGCCGCCTCTGCTGGCGGCGTACGTCGACAACCCCGAGCGGGTGGCCCGCACCCTGGGCGCGCGTCCCGTCGATGATCCTCGACAGGCGAACGTGGCCTTGCTGCAACCGTTCGACGGCGTGGTGTTCGAACGAACGTGGGAGCGGGAGGGGCTGCGCTTTGCGGCCGAGAGCCAGATCGCCGCCGATCTGCTGGGCAGCCGCCCGCCCGGACCGGCCCAGGCCGAGGCGGTCCTTGCGAAAGCCGGGCGACAGCGCTAAACAGGCAGCCTTCACCGTCAGGCCTCGTAGCTCAGTTGGATAGAGTGCCGCCCTCCGAAGGCGGAAGTCACTGGTTCGAATCCAGTCGAGGCCAACTACATTATCCGGAGGGCGGCTCGCTGCCGCTCGCGCCCCCCGCGCCCCCTCGCTGCGCGCGGCAAAGC
>JAXDMH010000696.1:0-6723 GCA_034666225.1 Myxococcales bacterium | reverse complement strand
CCCAGCAAGACCAGTACAACAACTGGTACACGTTCAAGGGAGCCATCGGCGTCGCTCCAGGTTGGGAGACTGGTGCGTGCGACCTAACCTGCCAGCAAGCCGTCTCTGCCTGCATGATGGCGCACATCAATACGGCCGGCGTTCACATCCCACTTTGGATGGATTCGCCTTTGACCGCGATCGGTTGGGGGCAAAATCCGCAGTACCCGAACCGGGAAGGAACATTCTTCGGAAATATCTTCACGACCAACAGTGCAGGGACCATCGACGCGTTCTATTGCAACGGCCCTGGCTGGAACAAGGATGTCGTGCCGGGGCGGCTGGGCGCCAACCAGGCGGACGCGCCCTATGCGAATCCGTTTATCAGCGGGACCAACCCCAACGGTTATTGTCTGCCCTGCGCTTCGTCGAGGCCGGATGGCCCCGACTCTTGCCCGGCCAACGGCACCACGTTCGCCACGCCAATCACAGTCTGGCGTGGGCAAGCCTTCCAGGCCGAGTCGGCGACCACCAAGGGCGGCACCGTGGTGAACTGCGCGAGCTGCTCCGGTGGCAAACGGCTGAGCAACATCACTTCCCCGACGACCATCACTGGGATCTTTTCCGCCACGATCGGCTCCCACTCGGTGCTCGTCTATTATACCAACGGCGACAGCGTCGCGCACACCATGCAGATCAACGTCTACGCTAACAGCACCACCACTGGCAGCGTAGCGGGCACCGTGAAGAAGACCACCGGCGGCGGCGCCTCGTTTCCCCCCACCGGCGGCTGGGACAAGGTCGGCTCCGCCCTGGTCGCACCGTCGGGATTCGTCTCAGGCACCAACAACTGGATGACCCTGACCCCGATCAACGGCCGCGGCCCCGACCTGGACTGGGTTGAGGTCGAGTAAAGGTCGACGCCGATCGCAGACGCAGCCGACGAATTGTTAAGTGGAGGGGCGCCGACCTCTATCGAAGAACACGCACCGCCAGGCCGCGCGCAGGCTTCGCCTGCCGCGCGGCCCAACCAAGAAGGCGAGCGAAGCGCGGCTTAGCCGCGCGCAGCGAGGGGGGCTTGGGGACGTGTTCGCGGCAGCGAACCACGCCCCCAAACAAGATGGTGGAGCTGAACGGGATCGAACCGTCGGCCTCCTCAATGCCATTGAGGCGCTCTCCCAGCTGAGCTACAGCCCCTCCACCGGTTTGCACCGGCAGGCAGGTAACTAGCAGTCCGACGGCGGAAGGTCAATATCGGGCAGAGGCGACGCCGGCGAACAGGTTCTCGAAGCGGGGATCGCCGCGCAGGAGATCCCAATCGTTGGCCAAAAATAGCTCGCGCTGGGTGAAGGCGTCGATGCGTTGGCGCAGGTGGGCCTCCAGATAGTCCAGGGCGGCCGGCTCGTCGCCCAGGGCGGCGGAGCAGATCGCCATCGGCAGGGCGCTGGCCGGCGTGCGTCGCTGCTCGTCGGGGACGTGAGCCAGGGCCAGTCGGGCGGCGCCCCGCGCGCCGGCGGCGCCGTGGACGCCGCACAAAAGAAGGTAGATCTCCGACTGAACCGTCGCTGGTTGGGCTTCGTTGCTTTTGAACGCCTGCTCGAAAGCTTGGCGGGTGTGCGCGTAAAGGGCAGCGGGAACTGCGCCGCTGTTGGCGCGCACGACCATCAGCTTCGTGCGCAGCAGGCGCGCGCGCTCCAGAGTCATCGCTCGGTTCACAGAGTCTGGTTGTCGCGGCCGGGGCAGATCCAGATTCGCCAGCATCACGGAACGTTGTCGCTCGCGCTCCGCTTTCTGGACGGCGTGCTCCAGCGCGACGGTCGGGTGCACGCGCGCGTCCGCGGACCATTCGGTGACCGCTTGCTGGTAAAGGGCGGCCGCCTCCGACCAGTGCCGCTCGCGGTCCTGTGCCACCGCCAGCGCGAAGGCCCGCCCAGAGACGGCGCGTTCCAAGGGGCGACCGACCGCCATGGTGGCCACCACAGTGGTGGTGCCTTGCTCGGCAATGGTTACGTCGGGCGGCGCCGTCCGACCGCCGGCGCCATCGTTCATCAGCGCCAGCATGCCCAGGACCATGGGCGACAACCAATTGCTCACGGGGGACAAGCCTATCATTGCAAGACGGTGTGGCTGCAGCGCACCCTCCCAGCGACGGGCCGCCCCTGCGATGGGACCGCGGGCCATGTTACCGTGATGGCGGTGCATACGGTCGGCGGTCGGGGGCCGCTTTCGAAACTGGAGCGGACAGCCCTGCATCGGGCCGGATTTCTGTTCGCGCTGTCCGTGCTGTTTTTGGCTGCCGCCGGGTGTGGTGGTGCGGGCGCGGCCGGACAGTCGGTCACCAGCAAGGCGTCACTGACGCCATCGACGCTGACCGAGAGCCCCTCGATCATCAATCGCGCCGAGCCTGGGCCCATTCTGGCGCTGGCCTTTCATGCCCCGCACCTGTGGATCGGCACGGCCCGCGGTCTGCGGCGACGCAATGTCAGCGACGGCACGTACGAATGGGTGGGCGCCGACAGTGGCCTCCTCGGACGCCAGGTCTCCGCGCTGGCCGTGGATCGAACGGGCGCCGCCTGGGTGGCCACCGACGCCGGCGTTGGTCGGATCAGCGCCGACGCCGCCGACAATCTTCACTATGAACCGATGGCGCCTCTGGCCGGGATAACGGCGCTGGCGCCGGACGCGCGTGGGGCTGCTGGCGCATGGGCCGGTGGGCCGCATGGGCTTTACCACCTGGACGGTCGAAGCTGGCGTCCGATCGCGGCGCTGCGCGAGGTCCCGGTGACCTCGCTGGAACCGGATGCTGACGGGACGGCGGTCTGGGTGGGGACGCGCGGGGGTGGCCTGCTTCGCATTGACGAGAGAACAGCAAAGGTGGTTCTGCGACCGCGCTCCGACGTTGACAGCCACGCCGGCCGCGTCGCCGCCGACGACCTGGATGAGATCGTCGGCAGCGTACGCATGCAAGGCGGCCCGCGCGTGATCGCGGCGCGCGTCGCCGGAAACATGCGCGTGGTGTTGCTTTCGGACGACGGCGACAGCGAGATCTTTCGCGCCCACCCGGATGTTCCTGTGGTCGCCATCGTTGGTTCCGCGCGCCAGGCAACGCTGATCGCGGGCGTCGCCGGCGCCGAGCGCGCGTATGTCCTTCGCGCGCTGGCCCACGCCGAGGCCCCCGCCAAGGGTGGCATCCGGTTGATCTCGTCACAGGTGGGCGGCCGGCGCTATGCGGCCGAGCCGCTCCCCTTGCTGTTTCCTCCCGAGGTCACGGTTGCTGTCGGGGGCGGTGAGCGCGACGGTATCTGGGTCGGCAGCGCCGGCCTGGGCGTGGCGCGCGCCGGGCCCGACGGTCCTCGATACCTGGGTCCCGGCGAGCTGGTCGGTGATGCGGAACGATTGACCGTCGCCTGCACCACCCGCGAACGTTGCTTTGTCGTTGCCGGCGGCGCGCACGCCTGGCTGACCGACGATCGTAAATTTCGCGAGACGCGCCTCGGGGAATCCGACGCCGGGCGCGCTCTGGGGGTGGTGTCGCAGGAGGAGGGAACCGTTTCTGCTCTCATCGCCGAACCGTCCTTTGCCGGCGTGATCCTCACCGAACTGAGCACCGGCGCCGAGACCTGGCGCGAAGTCAGCCGCACGCCCCTGGTGCTTCCGACGGGAACGCCCGAGGCGTCCTTTGTATCGACGTCGCCCGACGGCGCGCTGTGGGTCGGGCTGCGGGTTCGCGACGAATCAGGTCAATCGCTGGCCTTTCGTCTTTTTCGGATAAACCTGGATCCAGGTTCGGCGCTGGAGAATCGTCACACCGTCGGGAAGATCGGTGCTGGTTTCACCCCCGAAAACACTGCCGTGCCGCCTGACCTCACCGGCATCCTGTTCGAGCGCGACACCCTCTGGTGGTCGTCGGGCAGCGGCATGTCTCGCTGGCAGGATGGCCGGGTGCGCACCTGGGGGGAGAACTCGGGCCTGGACAACGAGGTTTGCCACGCTGTCGCGGTCGGCCCCGACGGGCAGATCTGGGCCGCGACGTCGGGCGGCCTGGAGCGGTTTGTCGGGACTCACTGGCGTTCGTTCGGCGACCAACAACAACAGCACGGCACGCAGGTCCTGGGCCTGGCCAATGACGGGCACCACCGGTTGTGGGTGGCCACGACCAAAGGATTGCGGGTGATCGACCGCGAACAGGCGGCGCGAGGCGACGCCGGCACGATGATCGTGACAGACGGCATGCAGGACGTCAGAATCGACCGGTTCGGTCGCATCTGGGCGCTGGGCACCAACGCCATTTCCATGGTCGATCCGTCGTCTCCAGCCGCGCTTTCGACGCAGCACAACTGAGGGGTTGCTTATGCCGAGGACCGCAGCCGCCAGCCAAACCGGAATGACGCACGGCCTGCCAAGTTCTGGTACTGTGTTTCTGTGAGCGCCAATACGGAAACGAAGCCTCCGTCAGATCCGGAGATCCCCGACATTCTCCCGTTGCTGCCGATTCGGGACCTGGTCGTCTTCCCGTACATGATCGTTCCTTTGCGGGTGACCCGTCCTGTGTCCATGGAGGCCGTGGCGAAGGCGCTGGAGGCTGAGGAGCGGCTCTGCTTTCTGGTCGCCCAGCGTGATTCGTCGGAAGACGATCCGTCGTCGTCGTCGTTTTATCGCACCGGCACCATCGGGATGATCATGCGGATGCGCAAGCTGTCCGAGGGTGGGCTGAAGATCCTGGTGCAGGGCCTGTGTCGGGCGCGCATCTCCAAGTTCATCTCCGAGAGCCCCTGTTACCGGGTTCGCATCGAACGTCAGGAAGACCCGACGCCCTCGCGCTCCGTCGGTCAGGAGGCGCTGTTGCGATCGGTGCGCACCAACATCGACAAGCTGACCAACCTGGGCAAGTCGGTGCAGCCCGAGCTGTCGATGGTGGTTCAGAGCGTCGACGATCCTGGTCGCATGGCCGATCTGGTGGCGTCGAACCTGACGTTGAAGGTGGTCGAGGCGCAGGAGCTGCTGGAGCTGGATTCGCCGGTCGATCGGCTCAATCGCGTGAACCAGTCGCTGGAAAAAGAGATCGGGATCTTGGAGGTCCAGTCTCAGATCCAGACGCGCGCCAAAGAAGAGATGTCCAAGACCCAGCGCGATTACTATCTGCGCGAGCAGCTGCGCCAGATTCGCAACGAACTGGGCGACGGCGACGTCCACGGCGAAGAGATGGACGAGCTGCGGGCCAAGGTGGCCCGCGCCGGCCTGTCGGACGAGGCCAAGACGGAAGCCGAAAAGCAGATCCGCCGCCTGGATCAGATGCACGCCGAGAGCGCCGAAGCCTCCGTGCTGCGCACGTATATCGATTGGCTGGTCGAGCTGCCCTGGAAGGCCGCCAGCCAGGACACGCTGGACATCGATGCGGCGCGACGAATCCTGGACGAGGATCACTACGACCTCGAGCACATCAAGGACCGCATCCTCGACTATCTGGCGGTGCGCAAGCTGCGCGGTGGCGTGCACGGGCCGATCTTGTGTTTCCTCGGCCCGCCCGGCGTGGGCAAGACGTCGCTGGGCCGATCGATCGCGCGCGCCGTGGGGCGCAAGTTCGTGCGCATCTCGCTGGGCGGGGTGCGCGACGAGGCGGAGATCCGCGGTCACCGCCGCACGTACGTGGGCGCCTTGCCCGGGCGCCTCATCCAGGGCCTCAAGCAGGCCGGCACCAACAATCCCGTCATGCTGCTGGACGAGGTCGACAAGCTGGGCGCCGACGTGCGCGGCGATCCGTCGGCGGCGCTGCTGGAAGTGCTGGACCCCGAGCAGAACCACAATTTTCGCGATCACTACCTGGGCGTGCCGTTCGATCTTTCGCGCGTGCTGTTCATCGCCACGGCCAACCTGCCGGAGACCATTCCCCCGCCGCTGCGCGACCGCATGGAGACGCTGCGTCTGTCCGGATACAGCGAAGAAGAAAAGCTGGTCATCGCGGAGAGATTCCTGGTGCCCAAGCAGATCTCTGAATCGGGGTTGACCGCCAAGGACATCGTGGTCGGCCGGCCCCTGCTGCAAAAGATCATCAGCGAGTACACCCGCGAATCCGGCCTGCGCGAGCTGGAACGCCTGGTGGCGCAGCTGGCCCGCAAGGTGGCGCGCCGGGTGGTCGAAGCCAGCACGCAGGCCGAGCGTCGCGCGACCAATGGCGCGGCCAAGACAAAACGCGCACAACCCAGCGCGACGTTGACGACGGACGACCTTCCAAAGTTCCTGGGGCCGCCGCGGTACCTGGTCGAAGAACGGCGGGGTGTCGACGAGGTGGGCACCGTCAACGGCCTGGCCTGGACGCCGTACGGCGGCGAGGTGCTGCACGTCGAGGCGCAGACCATGGCCGGCAAAGGCTCGCTGATCCTGACCGGCCAGCTGGGTGACGTGATGAAGGAGTCGGCGCAGGCCGCGCTGTCATTCGCCCGGGCCCACGCGCTGATGCTGGGGCTGCGCAACGAATTCTATGCCGGCCGCGAGATCCACATTCACGTCCCGTCGGGCGGGGTTCCCAAGGACGGTCCGTCGGCGGGCGTCACCATGGCCTGCGCGCTGGTCTCGTTGATCTCCGGTGTTCCCGTGCGCCACGACGTGGCCATGACCGGCGAGCTGACCCTGCGGGGCAAGGTGCTGCCCATCGGCGGCCTCAAGGAAAAACTGCTCGCGGCCCAGCGCGCCGGCGTCTTCGAAGTGATCCTGCCCCGCGCCAACGAAAAGGACGTACCCGACCTG
>JAXDMH010000695.1:0-5537 GCA_034666225.1 Myxococcales bacterium | reverse complement strand
TGGCAGGTCTGGATGACCGTCAAGGTCTTGAGGCCAAGGAAGTCGAACTTCACCAGGCCGGCCTTCTCGACCATGTCCTTGTCGTACTGGGTGACGATCCCTTCTTCGCCGGCGGGGCGGAAGCAGGGCACGTACTCCCACAGCGGCTTGTCGCCGATGACCACGCCGGCGGCGTGGGTGCCGGCGTGACGGTTCAGCCCTTCCAGGCTCTTGGCGATGTCCAAAAGCTCGCGGTAGGTGGCGTTCTCGTCGTACAGCTGCTTGAGGCGCGGCTCTTTTTCGATCGCTTCTGCAATAGGCAGCGATTTGCCCTGAATAGGTTCGGGGACGAACTTGGCCACCTTGTCGGCCTCGGCGTACGGCAAGGCCATGGCGCGGGCGATGTCGCGGATCCCGCTGCGCGCCTTGATCTGGTGCATGGTGACGATCTGACCGACGTTGTCCTTGCCGTACTTGTCGGTGACGTACCGGATGACCTCGTCGCGCCGGTTCATGCAAAAATCGATGTCGAAGTCCGGCATCGAGACGCGCTCCGGGTTGAGGAACCGTTCGAACAGCAGCTTGTTCTCGATGGGATCGATGTCGGTGATGCGCAGGCAGTACGCCACCAGCGAGCCGGCGCCCGAGCCGCGGCCGGGGCCGACCGGGATCTTGCGCTCCTTGGCGTGACGGATGAAGTCCCAGACGATGAGGAAATAGCCTGAAAACTGCATCTTCTGGATGACGCCCAGCTCCAGCTCCAGGCGGGCGGCATAGTTGTCGCCGTCGATGCTGCGCAGGCCGCGCTTGAAGGCTTCGTCGATGCGCTTGCGCAGACCCTCGCGGGCCAGCTCGGCGACATAGGTGTCGGCGTTGTATCCGTCGGGGACGGTGAACCGGGGCAGGAAGGTGTTGCCCAGATCGAAGGTGACCTTGCACAGCTCGCCGATCTTGGCGGCGTTCTCCATCGCCTCGGGGATGTGCTTGAAGTAGGCGTCCATCTCGGCCGGCGTCTTCACGAAGAAGGCGTCGTTGCGGTGGTGCATCCGCTTTTCGTCGTGGATGGTCTTCTTCTGCTGCACGCACATCAGGATCTCGTGCGCGCGGGCGTCGGCCTTGTTCAGATAGTGGCAGTCGTTGGTGGCCACCAGCGGGATGCCGGTGCGCCTGGACATCTCGATGAGATGGCCGTTGACGGTCTCCTGCTCTGCCAGGCCGTTCGGTTGCAGCTCGAGATAGAAGTTCCCTTTGCCGAAGATGTCCTCGAACTCGCGCGCGGCCGTCTCGGCCGCCTCGACGCCCCGGCGCATGATGGTCTGGGCCACCTCGCCGCCCAGGCAGGCCGACAGGCCAATCAGGCCCTGGCTGTGCTCGCGCAGCAGCTTCTTGTCGATGCGCGGGTTGTAATAGAACCCCTCCAGATAGCCCATCGAGTTCAGGTAGGACAGGTTCTTCCAGCCGACGTTGTCCTTGGCCAGCAGGATGAGGTGGTTGCTTCGCCGCTCGGTCTTGTCGTGACGATCGGGGGCCACGTACGTCTCGCAGCCGAAGATCGGCTTGACCCCGTGGGCCTTGGCCTTCTGATAGAAATCCAGGGCCCCGAACAGGTTACCGTGGTCGGTGATGGCCACCTGTTTCATCCCCCGTTCCAGCACCTTGGGGAACAGGTCATCAAGACGTATCGCTCCGTCGAGCAGGCTATACTGCGTGTGCAGATGAAGATGCGTGAACTCCGCCATGGACAGCCTTGCAGCTTGTCCTGCGGCGCGCGACTGGTCCAGACCAAAAGCAGCGCGCGCGCCGCGGAAATTTCAGCGCGTCCCACATGTCCACCCGTGCGCCGACCGCGAGCGGATTCGGCCCTGTGAGCAAGACCGGCCGCCGATCTCAGAGCGATGATTGAGCGAATGCCAAACTCTCCACAGACTGTCCACAGGCGAGCGCCCCCCCGAACACCGTTCGTGGTGTGGGCGCTGGTGCTGGTGGCCGGGGCGTGCGGCGTGAAGGTTTCATCGTCAGGGAATCCGCTGCCCCGGGACCTGGTGCTGGCGCCCGTTCCCGAGACGGTCCAGGTCCGCCCCGGCGAGCGCGGCACCCTGCACTTCGTCTTGCGCACCCCGCAGGGCACCGGCGTGCCGGGCCAGCGGATCAACTTCGTGATCGTCGACGACGCCGGCGCCGGCACCGGCAGTAAGGCCCAGGGCGCCACGCTGTCCACCGACAGCGCCGTCACCGACGACACCGGCAGCGCCCAGATCGGCGTCAACGCCGGGCAGCCGGCGGTGTTCCGCGTGCACGGCAGCACCGTGGACCAGACCGCGGAGGCCGAGGCCGTCGTCGTGGTGACGATGGCCATGTCAGCCAACGTTCAGATCTCGCCGTTCATCATCGGCGACGCCGCCGCGCTGAACATCGCCAGCATCGACGTGGCGTTCTTCGACAATGAACACTGCGCCGATCTGTCGCTGTCGCATTTGCCCGCCCCCGCCCGGCTGATTCGCACCGTGGCCACCACCGACGGCCTGGCCGAATTCGACCTGGTCAGCACGGTGCTGTCCCACGCGGTGGTGGGACGGGCCCGCGATCGGCGCGGCGCCGTCCAGGCCCAGGGTTGCGTCGACCTGCCCGGGACGGCGCTGGTGGCGGGCGATCTGGTGCGCGTGTCGTTGCCGCTCCACCCCTCCAGTCCCAGCCCGGTCGGCAAGTTCGACGTCACCTCGCAGTTCGTCTTTGCCGATCCCCCGGCGGCGGCCGCCTTCATCGCCGCGCCCTGGATCGATCTGCAGGACTGCCCGCTGGATCCGGCGCAGTTGTGGCTGGACTGCACGGTGGACGCGCTGAGCGGAGCGGTCGACGGCGATCCCACCGACTGTCAGCCGAAACCAGGGGGTGAAGGTCCCATCGGCGCGGCGCTGGTCGCCCGCCGGGGCGTCTTGCTTGCAGCAGCCAGCGGCGGCGCGTCCGTGTGCCGCGGCAGCACCGACGCCGCCGGGGCACCCAGCCACGACGCCCTGCTGGCCAGCCTGTTCGGCGCGCCCAAGCCGACGGTGCTGGTCGATCTGCACGCCATCGCCGACGACGCCGGGCACATCCTGGGCGCGCTGACCTTGAAATCCGAGCTGGTGGTGACGGCGACGCCGATCGCGAACGCGTTCACCGCCGTGCACAAGCTGGTCAGCGCCCAGCTGGGCACCGCCAGCACCGTCACCTTCGACGTGGCCTTGCAGCCGCTGGGTTTGACCGCGCTGCAAGCGCAGCACGTGCACGCCATCGTCGCTGACCGAACGCTGTCTTTTGACGAACAGGGGCTGACGCTGCGCCTGGGAACGGTGGCGCGCGCGGCGTTCGGCCAGCTGGCCCTGGTCCGCCGCGGGCTGCCGGCCGATACGGCGGGCGCCCTGCGGTCGCTGGTGCGTCTGGCCTCGGCGCCGCTGGGGGCCACCAACCAGGCGGCCGCCACCACGGTGAACGGTTGCGAGGCGCTGGACGCGGTCTTGTGCGCGGACATCGGCCTTGGCAGCGGTTGCCTGACGGCCGCCTGCGCTGACGGGTTGATCGCCCTGGCGGCGCGCCTGGACGGCGGGTTCGCGTCGGCGGACGGCGACGGGTTGGATTTGATCATCGAGAGCGGTTCGGTGCCCATCATCGATTCACACGGGACGGGCCTGGCCGATCGCCTGGGCGACGTGTTCGGCGTGCCGGCGGCGCCCGGCGCCTGGTCAGCGACGTTGCGAACCCACGCTGGCAACGAGCGGTTGAGCGCGCAGTGGGACGCGTTTCGGTCGGGGAAGTAACCGAAGCGAAAGCCTAGAACACCACCGCCAGCGCTGCATAGAGTTCCAGGACGGTGTCGCGGACGGCGGTGTCGGCGGCGCCGGTGGCCTTGGTGCCGGCGTAGAGGTGGCGGGCGGCCAGGCGCAGGCGCAGCTGACTGGGATCGCCGGTGGCAGTGAGGGGGAATTCGAGGCGACCGCCCAGGCGGAAACCAACGCGCTGGTCTGCGGAGGCGCCGTGGCCGTCGCGTTCGTACCCGGCGCCCGCCTCCAGCGCGGCGGCGCGCAAGACGCGCAAGGCCCAGCGTCTTTCGTCGGCGGCGACGCCGTGGGCGGCGGGACGCACCACCAGCATGGCGTCCAACCCCAATCGGTCGACGGGGGCGTCGGGCGTTCGAAAGCGCCCGGTGGCCGTGCTGGCGAAGAGACCGAAGTCGATCCCCACGAACCCGTCGCCGAAACCGCCCAGGGCGAAGAACGAAGGAACGGCCGCGGTCCGGCGGGGCGAAAACCCGGTGTCGTCGAAGGAGACGCCCATGCCCAGCGCTAGCGACAGGCGCGGGCGGTCCACGGCGGCGGGCTCGGGCGGTGGTGGCAGCGGCGACGGTGACTGCGACGGCGCAGGCGACGGCGAGGCGGCGACCCTCGGAGCGTCGTCGGCGCGCGCGCCGGGCGCGATCAACAGCGAGAGCACGGCCGTCGCGCACAGGCACAATCCGGAAGACGTCAGAGGGATCCCACCGCGTCGCGACACGGGGACCTTTTATCACGGCTTGCGCTATGCTGGCCGCGATGGAAAGGAAGCCGGCATGACCGACGAGGCGGTTAACGAAGGGGGCGCCCCAGGCAGCCCGGCCGAGGCGCGCCCAGAGGGCAAGTCGGTCATCACGCTCCTGCGCGAGGCCTTCGAGCTTTACCGGACGCACGCCAAGGCGCTGCTGCTGACCTGCGCGATCTTGTTCGTGCCGGCGTCGATCGCCAAATCGCTGGCCCTGTCGGCGATCATGACGCCTGCGTTGATGGCCGGCGACTACATGAACGAGACCGCCGAGCTGGGACAGCGCGCGACCGAAGCTTCGCGGCGCGCGCTGGAGCAAGGAATCAAGGATGGCAAGCTGGATCCGGCGGCCGTCAACGAGTTCTCGCGGCAAAACGCCCGGAACTTTGAAGAGCTGGGCCGGCGCAGCGCCGTGGCGTCGGGCGCGCTGACCGGGTGGTTCACGCTGCTGCTGCTGGGCGTGTTTGGAGCGATGGTCACCGCGTTCGTCCTGTACGGTCTGGTCGTGCCGCTGACCACCGGCGCGCTGACCATCGCGGTGGCGGACCGCATCCTGGGTGGCGACGCCAGCTGGAGTCTGGTCTGGAGGCTGTTGTTCAGGCGCCTGGGCAGGTTGCTGTCGGCGATGATTCCGGCCGCCTTGCTGGTAGCGCTGGGCTTCGCCGCCTTCATTGTACCCGGGCTGATCCTGTCCTTTCTGTTCGCCTTCATCGCGCCCGTGGTCTTGATCGAAGGGATCGGCGGGCGGGAGGCCATCAAGCGCAGCGTGGCGCTGGTCCGCCAGGACTGGGTGCGGGTGGCGGTGGTGCTGATCGTGTTTGCCCTCACTCGCTGGCTGGCCCAGACCGTGGCGTCGATCTTCATTCCCCGGCACGCGCTGTTCTTTGAATCGTTCTTCGGCGATCTGTTCACCATGGTGCTGATGCCGATCCCGGTGATCGGCTCGGTGCTGCTGTATTTCGATCTGCGGCGCGTCAGGGAAGGGTTCACCCAGGATCGCCTGCGCG
>JAXDMH010000694.1:0-13061 GCA_034666225.1 Myxococcales bacterium | reverse complement strand
CCTCCAGCGCGACCAAACCGAGAGAGACGTCGTGGCGATACACGCGCGGAACCGGAAGGCCGCCGTCTGCCAGGTAGCGCTGCACATTGAGAAACGGCAGCTCCGGGGGCGGCCCCTGGCTGGTCCCTTCGTCCGACTTCAGAGGATCGTCGGGTAGCTCCATGATCACGACGCTGGGAGGAGAGCCCCCGGCCACCGAAACCCGATGATACCGGCGGCTGGAAGCGTCACCAACCAGGGTCTCGACGGTGGCATGCGCCCCGCCGGTGAATGATTTCACGAATCGAATCAGAACGTCCGAAAGCGCAGGCTCTGCCAGCATTGGCCGCGATGATACTGTTCCGCCGATGGAGGGTGAAGAGCAAGAACGCCTCCGCCAGTTGGCGCAGAAGTGGAAGCGGCCCTTGGGTCCCGACGCTGAGTCCGCGCTCTTGCAGTACGGCAAGCTTCTCCTCGAGTGGAGCGCCCGCATCAATTTGACCGGGGCGAAATCATTGCTGGCCCTGATCGACGACCATTTCCCTGACGCCTTCGCGCTGGCGGACGAAATTGAACAGAATGGACCCTCGTCGGTCGTCGATGCCGGGAGCGGCGGGGGTCTTCCTGCTTTGCCAACAGCCGTTCTGGTCCCGGACAGCCGTTTTGTGCTGGTCGAGCCAATCCACAAGAAGGTCGCTTTCTTGCGAACGGCGGTCAGGGCATTGGGCTTGACGGGACGTGCGGCCGTCGCTGCTGGCCGGGTGGAGGATCCGGCTATCGCTGCCCGTGGACCATTTGACGTGGCGGTATCCCGGGCCACGTTCCAGCCGGTTGATTGGCTTTCGCGCGGGCTGCCTCTGGTGAGGCCCGGGGGACGGGTCATTGCGCTGACAGCAGAAAGGTCCCTGGCGCCACCGGCCGGCCTGCGCCTCAGCAAAAGCATAGGTTACGCGGACGGCAATCGATGGCTCCTCTCCTTTGAGCGTTCCACGTGAAACATCGGTCGACGACGGTCATGTCTGTTCCACGTGAAACGCCAGAGGTGTAAATAATCTGCGTGTCCCCTTTTCTCCAGGATCTCACCGCTGAATTGGCGAACCTCGAAAATGCCCAGCGCCTGCGCACTAACCCCGCCCTGGCTGGCGATGACCGCATCCATTTCACGCGCGACGGCGGCCCCCTCCTCGCCTTCGCTTCCAATGACTATCTCGGCCTGGCCAGCCACCCTGCCCTCGCCCAAGCCGCGACCTTGTCCAGCCAAGACGGCTTCGGCGCCGGCGCCGCTCGTCTGATCAGCGGCGACCTTCCACCGCACCGGCACCTCGAACAGGCAATCGCCTCTTTCCTCGCTCTCCCCGACTGCCTTTTGTTCTCCACTGGCTACCAGGCCAATCTGGCGGTCCTGACCGCGTTGGCCGGGCCCGACGACCTCGTCGTTTCCGACCGGGCCAACCACGCCAGCATCATCGATGGGTGCCGGCTCTCTCGCGCTCAGGTCAAAATCTATCCCCACGGCGATCCGGCCGCCGCCCGTGATGCCCTCCAGTCGCCCGGCTCCTTTCGCCGCCGCCTGCTGGTCACCGAATCGCTTTTCAGCATGGACGGCGATCTTGCACCGCTGCGCGACCTTTCCACGGCCGCCGCTCAGTCGGGCGCGGTTCTCGTGGTAGACGAAGCCCATGCCCTGGGGGTTCTGGGGCCTGGAGGCCGAGGTGTTTGTCCAGCCCAAGGGGTAGTTCCCGACGTCACCATCGGCACCCTCGGCAAAGCCTTCGGGGCATTTGGCGGATTCGTCGCAGGCCAGGCTCCGCTCCGCCAATTTCTCCTGAACCGCGCGCGCACCTTCATTTTCACCACCGCCCTGCCTCCCCCGGTTGCAGCCGCAGCGTCGGCCGGTGTGGCTCTGGCCGGTGGTCCCGAAGGCGAGCGCCGACGCCAAAGGCTGAACATCAACCGCGCCCTCCTCCAAGAGCGCCTCCATTCAACCCGCTTACTCCCAGCCGGCGACATGCCTGGTCCCATCTTCCCAATCCTCCTGGGCGCAGACGCCCGCGCTTTGACGGTCGCCCGGGCCCTGGCCCAGCAAGGAATCTTGGCGCCGGCCATTCGCCCGCCGACGGTTCCTGAAGGCGCAGCCCGCCTTCGCATCACCCTCTCCGCCGACCACACCGCTGCGGAGATCCACCGTCTCGCTGACGCGCTCCAGGACCTCGCTGCTTGAACGCCCTCCCCGACCGGCCCGCCGTCCACCTAGGCCCCGGCCTCTTCATAACCGGCACCGATACCGGCGTCGGCAAGACAGCGGTCGGCTGCGCCCTTGCTCGACTCTCCAACCGCATCGGGCGACCCTGGGTCCCGTTCAAGCCCGTCGAGACCGGCTGTCTTCCCAATGCCGCGGACGCCGATGCCCTTTGGCAAGCCGCCCGCCCCCCTTTCCCCCGCGAACACTCCGTCCTTTACAGGTTTCCCTTGCCCGCCGCGCCCGCGGTGGCAGCTGCCGCCGCAGGAACCTCTATCGACATCGACGCCATCGTCGCGCGCGCCGTCGAGCTGCGGGCGGTCGGCCAAGGAATTCTCGTCGAAGGCGCGGGCGGCTTGTTGGTTCCCTATCGAGGGACCTTCACCACCGCGGACCTGGCCGTCCGATTAGCTCTGCCCCTTCTGGTCGTAGCCCGCGCCGCCCTGGGCACCATCAACCACACCGCTCTGACCCTCAGCGAAATTCGTCGGCGGTCACTGGCGCTGGCTGGGCTGGTCCTGGTGGAAACAGCTCCCAACAGCGACGATCCCGCGCTGGACCATTCTCGACAGATCGCTGCTCTGAGCGGGATCGCCCCCCTTGGCCGGCTCCCTTTCCTGCCGGACCTTGACCCCGATCACCTGGCGGACGCCCTGGCCGCTGCGCTGCGACCGGCTGACCTGGACCGCTTACTGGCCGGGCGGCCTCTACGGCTCTGACGAGGAAGAGCGGCTCTTCGGAAAAATCACCACCCGGCGAAACAGCCCTTCGCCCTCCGATTCGGTGGTCACCTCAGGGTGTTCTTTCAAGGCGACGTGAATGATGCGCCGGTCGTGGGGGCTCATCGGCTCGACCGGAACCGGACGCCCGCTCTTCACGGCCTTCTCGGCCAACCGGCGAGCCAGATCCATCAAGGAATCCTCACGACGCCCACGATATCCTTCGGCGTCGACGACGATTCCCGGGCCGTCTCCCGGCTTCTTGCTGACGATTCGGTTGATCAGATATTGAAGCGCGTCCAGCGTCGCCCCCTTCTTGCCGATCACCAACCCCGACTCCTGGCCGTGAGCATCCAGAATGACCCGCTCACCGTCGTCAAATGCGCTGACCTCCGCGTCAATCCCCATTCGCTCAAGAATCTCGCGCAGGATGCGGGCGGCGTTCTCTCGCTTGTCGGCCAGCACATTCGTTTCGGACATCTTGATCTCTCCCCATTTTCGGACGTCCCGACGCTCGAACGTCGGACGCCGCTGGTCAGAACGTAAAACTGGCGATCGGCACCGGGAGCGCTGGCGGCACCTTGCTCTCCGCTGAGGCCTCGGCCACTGCAGGGGTCGCCGTCTCTTTCACGACGCCGGTCGTGGCCTTTGCGCGCGAATGAACCCCTTCGTCGCGGTTAGATTTAGTGTCCTCGGTTACGTCTCCCTTGTGGTTAGTAACCGCCGCAGCACGCGTGCCGCTGCCCTCAGCGCGACGGCTGGTCGCCTTTCCCTCGCGTTTTGTAGCGCTTGGCCTGCGGGTCCCCGACGCCATTGACCGCCAAAACTACTGTCTACGCGCCGTCCCTGTCAACAGAACTCCCTTGAAAATCGCGACTCTGCCACCTACCCTCAAAGCCTCGACTGTCATTTTTGCTCACCCCCCGCTCTGTCCGCTGGAACACGCATGGATATCACCGTCTCTGCTGCCGATGCGCTCGGCGAAGCCGTCCCGCTTCTGGTCATCATCTGCCACGAGGACACGCTGGCTGAGGACGCGAATGTATCGGCGGCGGACAGCGTCCTCGCTGGCAACCTCCGGCGCGCCATCGTCGACGAACGATTCCGCGCCCGCCCGGGCCAGAGCCTGGTCATTCACTGCCAGGGAAAACTTCCCGCCGAGCGCCTCTTGCTGATCGGCGGCGGCCCTCGCGCTGGATTCGCACCCGCGGATCTGCGTCCGGCCGCCGGTCGCGCCTCCCGCGCCGCCGCATCCGTCGGAGCGACCAGGTTCGGTCTCCTTTACTCGCGCGGAAACGAAACCCGCCACTCGCCTGCGCCCGATGGAACCGCCCTCGCCGAACTGCAAGCCCTCGCCGAGGGTGCCCTGCTCGGTTCCTATCGTTTCGATAAATACCTCAGCGGCGACAAACGATCGGCCGCCCCACCCGCCGCGGCCGTGATTTTTTCGCGCGCCGGCGATGGCCCCGCCGCCACCAACCGCGCCGTTTCGCAAGCGCAAGAAACCGCCAGGGCCGTGGCGATGGCGCGGGATCTGGTCAACGAACCAGCCGGATTTCTCACGCCGACCCGCCTTGCCGATACCGCCCGCGAGCTGGCCGGTGCAGACGGCCTCGAGTTGATCGTCCTTGGTCCAACGGAGTGCCGGCAGCGCGGAATGGGTCTTTTTCTCGCTGTTTCGCAGGGCAGCGACGAAGAACCACGCTTCATTCACCTGGCGTGGAAACCACCCGGCGCCCGCAAACGAGTCGTGCTGGTCGGCAAGGGTGTCACTTTCGATTCGGGCGGGCTGTCTCTCAAGACGAACGAGGGAATGCTGGACATGAAGGTCGACATGGCCGGTGCCGCCGCCGTGATCAGTGCCATGGGTGCCATCGCCCGGGAGAAGATGTCCGTCGAGGTTCACGCCCTGGCCGCCTGCACGGAGAACATGCCCTCCGGACGTTCGTACAAACTCGGCGATGTCCTGCGCTCGATGGCGGGAAAGACCGTCGAGATCAACAACACCGACGCCGAAGGCCGTCTGACGTTGGCCGACGCGCTGACGTACGGTCTCGCCCTGAAACCGGACATGATCTTCGATTTCGCCACGCTGACCGGCGCCTGCGTGGTGGCGCTGGGTCCCCATACCGCCGGCGTGATGAGCAACAACGACGCACTGTCGGCACAGTGGCTGGGCGCCGCTCGTGCTGCCGGCGAAGAGATGTGGCCCCTGCCCTTGCCCGGTCGGCTGACCGACCAGTTAAAGTCCGAGATCGCCGATATGAAAAATACCGGCGAGCGTTGGGGCGGCGCCCTGACCGCCGGTCACTTTCTCAAGGAATTTGTCGGCGAGACGCCCTGGGTGCACGTCGACATCGCCGGGCCGGCCAGCACCGACAAGGAGTTCGGTCACATCGGCAAGGGCGCCACCGGTTTCGCCGTGGCCTCAATTCTGCGATTCATGCGCGATCTGGCCGCCGGGAGCGCCGCGTGAGGACCGGGCAATTCGATCCTCGCAAAGGATATTTTTTGCGGGCTTCCAAGGTCATTCGCATTGAATAGCTGCGAATCGCGTGATAGAGTTCGCGTGCCTTGAAAACCGTCATCAATAAGGAGCAACGGTAATTATGGAGCCGACTTTCCGAGTGGGAGATCTGGCCGTGTATCCGGCCCATGGGGTAGCGCAGATTGTCGGTATTGAGACGCGGGAAATCTCTTCTAACAAGCAAACCTTCTACATCCTCAAGATTCTCGAGAACGGGATGAAAATCATGATCCCGACGCGCAACGCAGGCGCTGTCGGGTTGCGTGAGTTGATTCGCGCCGACGAGGTCGACGAAGTCTTCGAAATCCTGAAGAGTCGAGAAGTGGCCGTCGAAGGACAGACCTGGAATCGCCGCTATCGCGAGTACATGGAGAAGATCAAGACGGGATCTGTGTTTGAGATTGCGGAGGTGCTTCGTGACCTGCAGCGACTCAAGGGCGACAAAGAACTGTCGTTCGGCGAGCGCAAGATGCTGGACACCGCACGCACGCTTCTCATCAAAGAGATCGCCGTCGCGACCAAATCCAAAGAAGTGAAGATCGAGGAAAAGCTCGATCGGATCTTCGCCTGTTAAATCAGCACAACTGATTCAGACAGTGACGCCCGGCTGGGTCCTCCCGCCGGGCGTTTTCATTTTCACAAGCTTTCCCTCACCGCGAGGGCAGGGGAGATCCCTCGGCGCCAGAGCGAGCGCAGCGAGCGCGTTTACTGCCGGGAGCGCGGGCTCTGCCCGCGCGGCTCACCTTGCGAGAAGCACTGGGGAGAGCCCGCGAGAGGGGCCAGCAGGCCCCTTTCGCGCTCAGACATCGAGATTGCGGACGTTGAGGGCGTTTGTCTCGATGAAGGCCCGGCGCGGTTCGACCAGGTCGCCCATCAGCGTCGAGAACAGCCGGTCGGCCTCGAAGGCGTCTTCCACGCGGACCTGCAGCAGCGTGCGGCGAGCGGGATCCATGGTCGTTTCCCACAGCTGCTCGGGGTTCATCTCACCCAGGCCTTTATAGCGCTGGATCTGCAGCCCTTTTTTGCCCAGCTCGTTCACCCGGTCGACCAGCTCTTCCAGGCGCTGGAATTCGATACGGTCGCTGCCGTTCTCCAGCACGTATGGCGGGTCGCCCATGATGGCCAGCTTGGCGTAGATCGCGGTCAAGTCAGCGAACTCCGGTGAGTCCATGAACTCGAAATCGATGGTTGTTGGCTTGCGGACACCGGCGGCCTTGGCCGGAGCCACAATCTTGAAGCCGCCATGCTCCGTGTCGGGCGCCACCTTCAACACCGCGTCGGACAGCTCGGGCGCGAACTTGTCGAAGTATTGCTGCAGGCGGGTGAGGGCCCTGGCCACCACCATCTGATCGCGCAGATCGCCTTTCGCCAGGTGGGCCGCCTTGACGATGGCGTCGACGATGCGGGCGTCGCACTTGCGATCGATGACGCTCAAGAGCCGCTTGTACTTGCCGGCGTCGCGGGCCAGCTCGCGCAGCTCGGCGCCGACCAGGGGAGGGCCGCCCGCCGCGCGCAAGAGTTTGAGGTTCTCGGCCGCGCTGTCGAGGAGATAATCCTCCAGGGCCTGCTCGTTCTTGAGGTAGAGCTCTTTCTTGGCGCGTTTGACCCGGTAAAGCGGCGGCTGAGCGATGTAAAGGTAGCCGCGATCGACGATCTCCGGGAAATGCCGGTAAAAGAAGGTGAGCAGCAATGTCCGGATGTGGCTTCCGTCGACGTCGGCGTCGGTCATGATGATGATCCGGTGATAGCGGATCTTGTCGATCTCTTTTTCTTTCTCTACGCCACAGCCCAGCGCCGTTATCAGCGTCACGATTTCTTGTGACGACAGCATCTTCTCGAGGCGCGCCTTCTCGACGTTGAGGATCTTGCCGCGCAAGGGAAGGATCGCCTGGTCCTTGCGGTTACGGCCCTGCTTGGCCGAGCCGCCGGCGCTGTCGCCCTCGACGATGTACAGCTCGCACAGGGCAGGGTCGCGCTCCTGGCAGTCGGCCAGCTTGCCTGGCAGCGACGACGAATCAAGGGCGCCTTTGCGTTGCACCATCTCGCGCGCCTTGCGGGCGGCGTCACGGGCCCGAGCCGCCAGCACGGCCTTCTCGATGATCTGCTTCGCCTCGCGCGGGTGCTCCTCGAGAAAGCGGCCCAGCTTTTCATTCACCACGCGCTCGACGATGCCTTTGACCTCGGACGAGACCAGCTTGTCTTTGGGCTGGTTGCTGAACTTGGGATCGGGGTGCTTGATCGAGACGATCGCGGTCAGCCCCTCGCTGATGTCGTCACCACCGAGGCCGGCCTTCAGGTCCTTGAGCAGCCCGGTCGCCTGCGCGTAAGCGTTGACGGTGCGGGTGAGGGCGGCCCGGAAGCCGGTGAGGTGCGTCCCGCCGTCCTTGTTCTTGATGTTGTTGGTGAAGCAGTAGATCGCCTCCTGGTAGGAGTCGTTCCACTGCAGGGCGATGTCGACCTGGGTGCCGTCCACCTCGCCGACGATGGCGATCGCTTTGTCGTGGATGGCGATCTTCGACGCGTTCAGATCGGCGACGAATTCGACGATGCCGCCGGCAAAACGGAACTCGTGGGATTTGTCTGACCGCTCGTCGCGGATGGCGATTGTGAGGCCGCGGTTCAGATAGGACAGTTCACGCAATCGCTGCGATAGCAGCTCGAAGCTGTACTCGGTGCCTTTGAAGATCTCCGAGTCGGGCTTGAAGGTCACCTTGGTGCCGGTCTTTTCCGACACGCCGATGGCGGCCAGGGCGGTCACCGGATCGCCGCGTCGATACTCCTGGTAGTACGTCTTGCCCTCGCGCTTGATCTCCAGCTTCAGCCACTCGGACAGGGCGTTGACCACGGAGACGCCGACGCCGTGCAAGCCGCCCGAGACCTTGTAGTTCGAGTGGTTGAATTTGCCGCCGGCGTGCAGGACGGTCATCACCACCTCGGCGGTGGCGCGCTTTTCGGTCGGGTGCTCGCCCACGGGGATGCCGCGACCGTTGTCTTCCACCGACACCGATCCGTCGAAATGAATGGTGACGTCGATGCGATCGCAGAAACCGGCCAGCGCCTCATCGACGGAGTTGTCCACCACCTCGTGCACCATGTGGTGCAGACCGGTGCCGTCATCGGTGTCGCCGATGTACATCCCGGGCCGTTTACGTACGGCCTCGAGGCCCTTGAGGACCTGGATGCTCTCTTCGTTATAGTCGCTGGCGGCAGTGGTGGCGGGAGGTAGACCCTCGCCGTTTTCAGTGCCGCCCGGAGGCACGACCGGGCTGGTCATCTGGTGGTCTTTGGGGTGATCTTTGGTGTCGTCTTTGAAGTAGCGTTTGAAGTCGCCGTCACTGTCGCTTCTGGTGTCCGTTTGGGACGAGACGTAAAGACCAAGAAGCTCAAAGGTTCCAATAACCTAGCACGCATATACGGTCCTGCAAAGGGAAAACTTTTGTTTTCATTTGACGGCTGCCGAAGGGGACACGATTCCGGCCGCCACCGCAAAGTCGACGCGCGCCTCCAGCGGCGGCACAACCTGACGGTCGCTGACCGAGATGACGGTCTGGCAGGAGAGGGTGCTCACCAGCTGGAACAGGTGCTCGCGGCGCTGCGGATCCAGCTCGCTGGGGACGTCGTCCAGCAACAGGACAGGCGCTTCCCCTCGCCGCTGTTCAACGTTGGCCAGCTCGGCCATCTTCAGGGCCAGCACCAGCGAGCGAATCTGCCCTTGCGAGGCGTGCGTGCGCGCCAGCCGACCGCCGAGAACAATCTCCAGATCATCGGTCTGGGGACCAAAGCCGGTGAAGCGCCGGCGTTGATCGAGCTCGTGCCGCGCCCGCAACCCCGCCAGAAGGGCCGCCGAGACTGAGGGTTCGTCGGGCGCCGCCTCGACCGAGGGATCGCTGCGATAGAGCAACTCGACCGCGAAGGCACCGTGCAGGGCGACGAAGTAACGGTGCAGGCGCGGTCCCAGCTCGCTGACCAGGACACGCCGACGAACAACCAGGCGTGCCCCAGCGCGCGCCAGCTCCTCGTCATACGTCTCGAGGAGGGTTCCTTGGGCTCGCCCCTGCCGGAGCAGCGAGTTGCGGCTCTTGAGCACGCGCTGGAAGGCGCTGGCCTCCTTGTAATAGGCGCGCTCGACGTTGAAAACCGCCAGGTCAAGGAACCGTCGCCGGGCCATGGGCGGCGCCCGGAGCAGCAAGAGATCCTCCGGGACAAAAAGGACCACGCTGAGAGCGCCGAAGATGGCCGCTGACCCGCGCACCACCTTTCCGTCGACAGTGACTGTTCGTCCCCCGGCGCCCACCGTGACCTGCAGCTTGCGTTGCAGCTCGGTCGACTCGACGTCGGCGCTGACTCGCGCCAGCCCAGCCGGTCCCAGCCCAACAGCCACCAGATCGGCGGCCTGGCTGGTTCGGAAGGAGCGCAGCGTGGCCAGGTAATAGATGGCCTCGATGACGTTGGTCTTGCCCTGGCCGTTGTCGCCGTAAAGGACCGTCAGCCGCGGCCCCAGCGGCAAGGACAGCGGGGCCAGGTTGCGCCAGCCGGTGGCCGAGAGCTGCCCTATACGCAATCAGCGCTCGCCGGGGCGGCTTTAAAGGCGCATCGGCATCACGACGCCGACATAGTCGCTGCCGTCGGCGGGACGAACCACGCCCGGGTCCAGCTCGCCGGAAAGCTCGAGGCGCACATCCGGGGTCTCGATTTCGCCGAGCAGCTCGATGAAGTAACGGGCGTTGAACCCGATCTGCATGGCCGTTCCTTTGTAGGGAACGTCGATCTCCTCCTTGGCGGCGCCGAGATCGGGATTGTCGCTCTCGATGCGCAGCTTGCCCTTCTCAAGGCCGATCCGCACGCCCCAGGTCTTGTCCGAGGACATGAGGGCGACGCGCTTGAGGGCGTCCAGCATGGCGATGCGGCCCACCACCACCGCCCGGTCGTTGTCTTTCGGGATGACCTGGTCGTAGGGAGGGAACTGACCGTCGATGAGCTTGATGGACAGACCGACGTCGTCGGCCTTGAGCACGAAGTTGCCTTGGTGCACGCCGATGGCACAGGGAGCCTCGCGGTTCTCGATGGCCCGGCGCAATTCGACGACCCCCTTGCGCGGGATGAGGATTCCGGTCGCCAGCTTGGGACCGCCGGGCAGGGCGCGGCCAACCTTGGACAGGCGGTGGCCGTCGGTCGAAACCATGCGCGCCTGGGCGCCGTCAGATTCGAACAGAACACCCGACAGGTGCTGGCGGGTCTCGTCCAGCGACACCGAGAAAATGGTCTTGGCGATCATCTCGCGCAGCGTGCCGCTGTCGACCTTGAAGGTCTCCGCCTCTTGAATGGCCGGCAGCTTCGGGTAGTCCCGGTCGGGCATCCCGACGACCTTGTACTCGATCTTGCCGCTGCGGATCTCGGCCCAGTTCTGTTCGTTGCGGCGCACCCGGACCTCGTCGCCGGGCAGGCCCTTGACGATTTCATACAGCTGGCGCGCCACCACGGTCAGGCCGCCTTCTTTTTCCACCTTCGCGTTCAGCGACGCCACGGTCGTCACGTTGAGGTCGGTGGCACCGCAGAAAATCTTATCTTTGCCTTCGGTGCGCAGAAGGACGTTGGCCAAGATCGGCAAGGTGCTCTTGCGATCGGCGATGCCGTGAGCAAGGTAGAGCCCGCGTAAGAACTCATTCTTGTCTATCTTGAACTCCATCCTCGGCTCCTTATTCTTAGCAACACCCGCCTGGCTGTTACTTCTGTCTTCTATCTTTAATTTTGAATATTAAAAAGCAGTTGTAGTAGGGGCTGTTGGCATTGTGCATAAGTACAATTCCTCGACGGTGAGTGCGACCCGTTTGCCTGTTGGAAAGCCGATGATGGTTTTCCTTGAAGCAGTGGAGAACGCTGGGTCCGGGTTTCTCCCGATTCCGCCAACAGGCCTCTCCACAGGCCAGCGGGACGACATTCAGGGCTGGCGCAGGTGGCTTTCGATCGTGCTGACCACGCTGCGTACGGTCGGCTCTTCCGAGCACAGACGTTCGATCTTGCGCACGGCGCTGATCACCGTCGAGTGATCCTTGCCGCCGAAGCGGCTGCCGATCTCGGGGAAGCTCATCGAGGTCAGCTTGCGGGCCAGGTACATGGCGATCATGCGTGGGTGGGCGATGGCGCGATGACGTTTGGGACCCTTGAGGTCGTGCAGCTTCACGTCGAAGTACGCCGCCACCTCGCGCTGGATGCCTTCGATGGTCAGGCCCGTCGGTGTGTGAGCGAAAAGCTTGGCCAGGGCCTCACGCGCCACCTCCAGCGTGATGGGCTGCGACTGGAAGGAAGCCCGGGCGGCCAGGCGGAGGAGGGCGCCTTCCAGCTCGCGCACGTTCGACTTCACGTGAGCCGCCAGATAAAGGGCGACGTCGTCGGGAAGGGAGACCTTTTCCACCTCGGCCTTGCGCTTGAGGATGGCCACCCGCGTTTCCAGATCGGGCGTCTCCACCTCGGCGATGAGGCCCCAGGTGAACCGACTGCGCAGCCGGTCCTCGACGCCTGGTAACTCGGCCGGCAGCTTGTCCGAGGTGAGGACGATCTGCTTGTGCGCGTAGTGAAGGGCGTTGAAGGTGTGAAAGAATTCATCCTGCGAGCTGTCCTTGTTGGACAGGAACTGCACGTCGTCGACCAGCAAGACGTCAGGGACCTCGCGATAGCGGGCCCGGAACTCTTGCATCAGGTTCGTCCCGCTCTGGCGCTTTTGGTTCATCATCGACCCGATGAAGTCGGTGACGAAGCGCTCGCAGGTCACGAAGGTGATCACCCAATCGGGGTGCTGGACGTGGATCTCGTGGCCGATGGCCTGCAAGAGGTGGGTCTTGCCCAGGCCGACCCCGCCATAGATGAAAAGCGGGTTCCAGCGCGAGGCGGGCGCTTCGGCCACCATGCGTGCCGCTGCGTGGGCGAACTGGTTGGTTGGCCCGACGACGAAACGGTCGAAGGTATAGCGAGGCAAAAGCTCGGGTGGTCGGGCGGGCACCGGCGCCGGCGTGGGCATCTCGACCGGTTCAACGACGGAGATGCGGCCGGCGGATAGCGACTCATCTTCCACCACCTCGAAGTCGACGGTGAAGGTCTGTTGGGCCCGGGCCTCGAGGTCGCGCAGGATCGACGGGAGGAAATTGTCCTCGAACCAGTCCTTGTGATAGCGGTGCGGTGCCCGCAGCCTGATACGTCCGTCGTCGATGCCAATGCAGACGATGGGACGAAGCCACAGATCACGGTGGGCCGGCTTGATCAGGGGCTCGATCGACCGCACCGCTTCGGACCACATCTCGACCGTCATTGGCAGTTTCTCCACAGGGGCGAAGACAGGAAAACCCAAACCGGATCCGATGCTTTCAATCAAGACTCCCCTCTCTATCCACAGCCAACGACGACAGCCATCCCCCTGACCGCGGGTCAGGAGAAACCAATTTCCGTTCGGTTTTGGGGGGACTCGCAGCGAACGCCGTCGAGTGCTGGGTTGTTTATCAGACCCGTTTCCACCCCATCAAGGTCCAAACCGGCGCGCGTCCGAACATCGCGTAGATCCGACAAAATTTTTGACAACGAGGATGAATCACCGGCAGCCCGAAAA
>JAXDMH010000693.1:0-3130 GCA_034666225.1 Myxococcales bacterium | reverse complement strand
CCCGATCCAGGCTGGACGTCGCGCGTTCCGCTTCGCCCTTGGCCTCGGCCAGATCGCGCTCGGCCAGCAAGCGCTTGACCTGCTTGGCGCTCTCCCGCGCGCGTTCCACCTCCTCGGACAGCCGGCTCTCGCGGTCGCCCGTGGGGACGCTGCCCAGGCGCTGTTTCAGCCGATCGACCTTCTCGTTCTCGCGCTTGATGAAATCGTCGATCTGGCCCTTGAGGCGCCGCTCCACCTCGGCCTCCTGCTTGTCGGCCAGCCCTTGCGTCTCTTTCTGCAGTTGCCGCTGGTCGCCCTCCAGATCGCCGATCTTTTTCATGAGGTCGGCCACCACCCGGTTCTCTTGCGGGAACCGATCGGCGCCGAAGGCCTCGGCGTTTTGATCCAGCATCTGCCGCAGGCTTTGCAGATCGTCGCCCAGCTCGGACAGGGCCTTGGACAGGCCGGCCTCGTCGCCCTTCTCCAGCAGGTCGTCGAACTTCTTGGCCTTGTCGGCGATCTCCTTGACGTCGGGCATGTTCCGCCATTCGTCGGGGACGTCGTTGCGCGCCTTCAGCGCGGCGATCTTTTGCGCCAGGTCGGCGATGCGCGAGCGCAGCTCGCGCGCCTCGCGTTCCAGCTGCCGGCGCAGCGCCTCGTCCTTGGTGGCCTTGTATCGTCCCAGAAGATCTTGCAGCCGCTGGTGGGCGTCGGTCAGCTCCTTGCCCAGGCTGGCCAGATCCTCCAGGCGCTGGCGCCCGATGAGATCGTCCAGCAACAGGACGTCGTTCTCCATCTCCACCGTCTGCCTGTCGCCGTGCGCCTCCAGTTTCTTTGTGGTGGCGGTGGGGCCCGGGCGTTGCACCGAAAGCAGCCCGGCCTCGTCACGCAGCAGGCGGCCCAGGCGGTCGGCGATGCCGGCCAGGGCGGCGCGCAGGGGTTTGCTGAGGTTCGATTCGCGGCGGTCGTCGTCCAGCAGGCGCCCCATCATGGCCAGGTGCGACTCCTCGGCGTCGTGCATGGTCTTGACCAGGCCCAGGCGCGCCGCCGGATCGGCGGGCGGTGGGGCGGCCCCGTCGCGAACGCCGGGGCTGCGCTCCAGGCGCAGGGCCAGATCCTCGGTCAGCCGATCCAGAACCTCGCGCTGGCGATCGAGACGCTCTTCCAGGCTTTCGCGCGGGTTCTGAATCACGATGTACAGCGTCCGCGAGGAGCCGATCTTGGCCCCCGAGACCTCGTCGAGATCCTTGGCCTCGACCCGGTAGGCGATGCGCTGGCCCGCCACCAGGCCGGCCTGGGCGGGATCCCAGATGGTTCGCCCGCGCGCGCTGCGCAGGCCGTGCGCATCGCGCAGCAACTGTCGCTGTTCGGGACCGTCGCCGATGCGATAGATCAAATCGACGGCGCCCAGACCGTAATCGTCGTCGGCGGTGTAACCGATCTCGATGGGGCGCGGGCTGGGCAGATCCAGGCGATCAGCGGGCCCATAGATCTCGACCCGCGGCGCGACGTCGGGCATGGCCTGCAGGCGGTGGCTGCGCTGTTCGCGCACCGGGCGTCCCAGCAGCGGCGACAACCAGAATCGGTACGTGCCGCTCTCGATGAGGTCCAGCTCGGCGGTCAGCCGCCCGCCCACCAGCGTGGCCCCCAGCTGGCCGCCCTCGCCGTCGTCGCCCAGCAGCAGCAGCGCCTTCTGCGCCGAGCGCAACGGCCGGGTCTGGATCTTGACGTGCGTCCCCTTGACCGCGACGACGTCGCCGGTCGAACCCTCCACCGTGCGCGGCGGCAGCCCGGTGTAAGGAGGGAACGTGTAATCGATGCGCACGTCGCCCACCAGCGGCGCTGTCGAGACCGCGGCGCCTTCGAACAAGGTCGGGCGATGAAACAACGTCAGCAGGCCGTGTTCGAGAGCGGGCCAGAGGCGCGTCGCCGCGACGGTCAGCGCCGCCATGAAAAAGAGGCCCGTCACTGCCAGGGCGGCCGGCCGCATGGGCAACAGCGTCCGCGGATCCAGGGGCGCCAGCGCCTGCGCCACGTCGCCGCTGAACGCGCGCACCAGCGCCGGCGAGACCACGGGCGCTGTCTTAGATGGTGTGGCCAGCTCGACGGCGGAGACCAGATCGCTGGCCACCGGCGGATGCAGGCGCGCCACCAGGCGAGCTGCCGCGCCGTCGTCGCGAATGGTGAGGGCGTGGCGAATCACCCCTGCGCCCAGGGCGGTCAAGGCCAGCGCAGCCAGCACCACGCCGGTCAGCGTCGGCCAGAACCCCGCCGGGCCCAGGGCCATCGCCGCCAGGGCCATCAGCAGCAACGCCAGCAACATCGCGCCGCCACCCAGCCCGGCCGCCTGCAGCCCAGCCCGCCACAAAAGGCGTCGCCGCATGGCGCCAAGGAAGCTCCTGATCCGTTCCATCTCGCTCATGCTGCGGTCACCGAATAGTAGCAGGGTGTGGGCGCGGTTGATGCGGTCCGGTGGCCAAGAATGCCGGGTCGGTCCCGCCTTTGCACTGTTGTCGTGGTGCCATGGAAAACCTAGACGAAATCGAGTCCGAGTCTGAAACGACGACAAGAACGCCTCAGACCCGCGAGGCGAATTCGCTCCGCGACCTTGACGAGCTGATTGGGTCGGCCAAACGGGGCGATCGTCACGCCCTGGACCGGCTGCTGTTTCACGCCCGCCCGCGGCTGCTGGCGGTGGCCCTGCGCATGGTGCGCGACCGGGACGAGGCCGAGGATGTGGTGCAGGAGTCACTGATCAAGGTGTGCCGCCACGTCACGCGGTTCGAGGGGCGTTCGTCGTTTTCCACCTGGCTTCACCGCATCGTGGTGAACACGGCGCTTGATCGATTGCGCCGCCAGCCGGCGCGCCACGATCGATTTGCGATGCGCGACGGGGCCCCCACCGACGCCGACGCCGTCGCTGATACGATCGATCCCGACCGGCGCGAGAACAACAGCGAGACGCCCGAACGCCAGTACCTGCGCGCCGAGGCGGCGGCCATCGTTCACAGCGCGCTGGAGCGTCTGTCGCCCAGTCACCGCCAGGCGTTGTCGTTGCGCGAGATGGACGGCGAGTCGTATCAGGAGATCGCCGAGATCGTTCATTGCCCGGTGGGAACGATCATGTCGCGCCTCTTTCACGCGCGCCGCC